>JALZHR010000540.1 GCA_030860665.1 Acidobacteriota bacterium | reverse complement strand
ATGCAAAGCCTGGGCATAATCAGCGCCGTCCCGACCGCCGGAGATGACCTTCTGGGACCGACCGAAATCAACGATTTCGGATTTATCACCGGCTCGTTCAGAACCGGGAACGGGAAAATTCACGCCTTTTTGTATAACAATTCGGCGTTCGTCGATCTCGGCGGCGGAAGCGCATCCGAATTTCCGGGCGGCGAGGATGTCACCAGAGCCAGAGGCATCAACAATTTCGGCGAGGTCGTCGGTTATCAGGGCGACAATACTCCGAGAGCTTTTTATTACGACGGAGCGACGATGCGCAACCTCAATTCGATGATTCCGGCGGGCAGCGGCTGGATTCTGACGTTCGCCCACGACATTAACGACAGACGCCAGATAGTCGGCGGCGGCTTAAATTCCAGCAGCCCCGGCGGAACGCGCGCCTACCGCTATACCGTCGGCGCGGGCGGCGTTTTCAATATCGGGACGCTGTTCGGCTCGAATTCTTTCGCCAACGCGCGTTCGATTAACAATCTGGGAAGGGCGGTCGGCAGTTCGGGGAGCGACCCGGTGACGCGCGGTTTCGCGCACGCGGACGAATTCGGAATGGTCACATTAGGCGCGCCCGCACCGTGCGGCGGCAACAGCGCGACCGAGGAAGTTAACGCGCGCGGCACCGCCATCGGCTCCGCCTATGCGATAACGAATCAAACCGGCTGCCCGCCAGCCTTTTCGAGCTATCCTGTTTTATGGACACACAACGGCGTCGCTTTTGAATTGAATAAACTGATAGACCCGGCATCCGGCTGGACGATAACCGAGGCGCATTCAATCAACGACCGCGGGCAGATAGCCGCCGCCGCGAGGCGCGTCGTAGACGGCGTGACACGCTACCGCGCCGTCCGTTTGACGCCGGTTCGCCCGGAGAGCAACCAGGTTTCGGATTTTGACGGCGACGGGAAATCCGACATTTCCGTGTTTCGCCCGTCCGACGGCGATTGGCATATTCTTCGCTCCGCGACGCAGGACTGGACGCCCGTGCATTTCGGCGCGAACGGAGACAAAATCGCGCCCGGCGATTACGACGGCGACGGTCGCACCGACCCGGCGGTTTACCGCAGCGGTAACTGGTTCATCCTGGAAAGCGGCAACGGCAGCTTTCGCGCCGTGCCGTTCGGCTTGGCGGACGACGTGCCGACGCCCGGCGATTTCGACGCCGACGGCAGAACCGACCTCGCGGTTTTTCGCCCGTCAAACGGCTACTGGTATGTGACGCGCAGCGCGGACAATTCTTTCGCGGCGCAGCAATTCGGCACGGCTGGCGACAAGCCCGTAGTCGGCGATTACGACGGCGACGCGCGCGCCGACTACGCCGTCTATCGCCCGTCGAACGGTTACTGGTATGTTCTGCGCAGCACGCTCGGGTTTAATGCAGTACAGTTCGGCGTCGCTTCCGATAAACCGGTTCAGGGCGATTACGACGGCGACGGGCGGACGGATTTCGCGGTTTTCCGCCCGTCGGACGGCGTCTGGTATCTGCTCCGCAGCCAGAGCGGGTTTACCGCCGCGCAGTTCGGAATTTCGACTGACATTCCCGCGCCCGGCGATTACGACGGCGACGGCAAATTCGATTTCGGCGTTTTCCGCAGCGGAACGTGGTATTTACAGCAGAGCCGGAGCGGTTTTGCGGCAAAGCAATTCGGTGCGGCGGGCGACAAACCGATTCCGGCGGCTTACACCGCTGCCGGAAATTGAACGCCGGGTTTTCGCAAACGCATTTTCACACAAAAAAACGGCGGCTTCCGGTCGAAATTAAAACCGGAAGCCGCCGTTTTTCGATGCCGCTTTTTTAGAAAACGTATTTGTTCGCCTGAATCAGCGTGTCGGCGATGCGCTGGCGGGCGGCAATCGTGTTGACGGGCGAATTGTTTTTCGTAAAGCGTTTGAGCGCGACCAGCAGCGTTCGCAATTCGTCGCCTTCGCTCATTGCTGCCAAAGTGTTTTTCGCTTTCGCTTCGATGCGCTGAATCGCGTCGTTGCAGAAAACCTGCGCCATATCAATCCGGCGGTCGGCGTTTCCCTTTTCGGCGAGTTTTTTCGCGCGCAGAATCGCCGTTTCCATCTGGTATGCGTCGATGATGATGTCCGCCGCGTTGAGCAGAATTTCCTGCTGGTTTTGCAGCTCCATCATATATTTCTGCGCCGCCGTGCCGAGAATCATCAGCGCGACTTTCTTGGCGTTTCCGGCGAGTTTCGTTTCCGCCGCCAAAAGGCTTTCATCCTCGTCAAACGACATTTGCGGATTGAAAATCTCGTCCTGCAAAGCCTTTGCCGCCTGCAATAAACCGAGCTGACCTTTTATCGCGCGCTTCATCAGCATTCCCGGAATCAGCATCCGGTTGATTTCGTTCGTGCCTTCAAAAATGCGGTTGATGCGCGAATCGCGATAGGCTTTCTCCGCCGGGTAATCCGCCGAATAACCGTAGCCGCCGTAGATTTGAACCATTTCGTCGACGACGTAATCCAGAGCTTCCGAGCAGGCGACTTTGTTAATCGAAGATTCGACGGCGTATTCTTCAATCGAGCGCAGTTTTTTCGCGCCGTCCGCGCCGTCGCCGATAAGCGAGTCAATCATTCCGACCGTGCGGTAAGTGATTGATTCGGCAACCCAGGTGCGAATCGCCATTTCCGCCAGCTTGTGCTTGATTGCGCCGAAGCTGGAAATCGGCTTGCCGAACTGGTGACGCTCGTTCGCATAGCGAATCGCTTCAAACAAAGCGAGCTTTGCGCCGCCCGTGACCGATGCGCCGAGTTTAAAACGCCCGACATTTAAAATGTTAAAAGCGATTTTCGCGCCGTCGCCGACTTTTCCGATTAAATTTCCGGCGGGCACTTTCGCGTCAGACAAAATCAGCGGCGTGGTCGAGGAAGATTTGATGCCCATTTTGTGTTCTTCCGCGCCGGGACGACAATTTTCGCTTCTTTCGACGAGGAAAGCCGAAAACTTTTCCTTCTCGCCGTCGACTTTAGCGAAAACGATGAAAACGTCGGCGAAACCGCCGTTGGAAATCCACATTTTCTCGCCGTTCAAGGTGTAATGCGCGCCGTCTTCGCTGAGCCGCGCGCTGCATTTCGCGCCGAGAGCGTCCGAGCCTGAACCCGCTTCGGACAGGCAGTAAGCCGTGACGACCTCGCCGGACACGATGCGCGGAATCCATTTTTCCTTGAGTTCGTCCGAGCCGAAATAAAGAATCGGCAGCAGCCCGATGGAAGTCTGCGCGCCGAACGTCGTGCCGAAACCGCCCGCGCGTCCCATCATCTCGGCAATCACGACGCCCGAAGTCTGGTCGAGCGCCAGACCGCCGTATTCTTCGGGAATATTTGCGCCGAGCAGCCCAAGCTCGCCGCCTTTAGCGACCAAATCCCGCGCAATCTGCCAGTCGTGTTTTTCCATCGCCGGAATGTTCGGGCGAACTTCCGTATCCACGAATTCGCGCGTCGTCTCGCCAATCATTCTTTGTTCTTCGGTCAAATCTTCGGGCGTAAAAATCTCGCTCGCCGCTCTTTCTTCAATCAAAAACGAGCCGCCCGTAATTTCTTTTTTCTGTGCTGCCGTTGCGTCCATAATTTTCTCCAAAGTAAGCAGTGAGCGGTAAGCCGTGAGCAGTTAGCCTCGCTTCGCTCGACTGTTTTAATAAATTTTCAAATTATCGAACAGAAACAGTCGCGGCGAAAGGAAGACTGCTCACCGCTTACCGCTTACTGCTCACCTTCAAATTCTTTCCAAAATTCCTGCCGCGCCCATACCGCCGCCGACGCACATCGTCACCATTCCGTAGCGCGCGTTGCGCCGCTCCATTTCGCGCAGGATAGTCGCCGTCAGCTTTGCGCCCGTGCAGCCCAGCGGATGACCGAGCGCGACCGCGCCGCCGTTGACGTTGATTTTTTCGGGATTGAGTTCCAGCGCCTTGATAACCGCCAGCGATTGGGCGGCGAAGGCTTCGTTAAGCTCGATGACTTCGATGTCGTCCAGCGTCAAGCCAGCCATTTTCAGGACTTTCGGAATCGCGTAAACCGGACCGATGCCCATTTCTTCGGGCAGGCATCCGGCGGTCGCGTAAGCCACGAAACGCGCCAGAGGCTTCGCGCCGAGTTCTTCGGCTTTTTCCGCCGACATCACGACGACCGCCGCCGCGCCGTCCGACATCTGCGAAGCGTTTCCGGCTGTCACCGTGCCTTTGGCGTGAAACGCCGGTTTCAGTTTCGCCAAGCCTTCCATCGAAGCGTCGAAACGCACGCCTTCGTCCGTGTCGAACGTAATTTCGCGGCGCAGAACGCGACCTTTTTCGTCCGTCTCGTCGATGCGGACGTTTAATGGAACGATTTCGTCATTGAATTTTCCGGCTTTGATTGCCGCCGCCGCTTTCTGGTGCGATTTTAAGGAAAACTCGTCGGCTTCCTCGCGCGAGATTTCCCATTTGTTTGCTAAGGCTTCGGCGGTCAAGCCCATATTCAGATAATAATCCGGGTAGGAATCGACCAGAACCGGATTCGGGCGCAGGCTGTGACCGCCCATCGGAATCATCGACATCGTCTCCAAGCCACCCGCGACGATGATTTCCGCGCCGCCCGTTCGGATTCTATCCGCCGCAATCGCAATGGTTTGCAAGCCGGACGAGCAATAACGATTGACCGTCATCGCGCTGACTTCGACCGGCAGACCGGCGCGAATCGCGGCGATGCGGGCGACGTTCTGTCCCTGTTCGGCTTCGGGAAACGCGCAACCCATAATCACGTCTTCAATCTGCGAGGCGTCCAGATTCGGCACTTGCTTGACCGCTTCTTTGATAGCGACCGCGCCCATCTCGTCCGGTCGGGTGTTTTTCAAAGTTCCTTTCGGCGCTTTTCCGACAGCCGTCCGCACGGCTGAAACGATAACTGCTTCTTTCATTTTCTTTTTCCTTTTAACTTCTTTCTGAAAAAATTACCAAATCAATTTTTAACCACTGAATTCTGCTTGAAAACCTTGCCGTTTTTCATTACAAAATTAACGTTTTTGAGCGTGTCGATTTTCTCAAGCGGATTAGCCGCAACGGCGATGATGTCGGCTCGCATTCCGGCTTTTAAAAATCCGCGAGTTTTTTCGACGCCCAATAATCTCGCGGCGTTCACGGTTAAAGCCTGCAAAATCACGCGCGGCGGGATTCCGGCGGCGACCCAGTTGTCAATCGTTTCGATTGAGAGCCTGCCGCGCGGGTATTCTTTCGTGGTGAAAATAACGTCGGGACCGAAAACCAGCGTGACGCCTTTCGCGTGAGCGCGTTTGACCGGGTCGGCAAACCACTGCGCGTCGAGTTCCTTGTTGCCGCCCGGCTCGCCGCGCATTTTAGCGTCGGTTTCGGTAAACGGCGTCGGCACCAGCGCGACGTTGTTGCGGCGCGCGATTTCCAGCGTTTCGTCGTCTATCTCGACGCCGTGCTCGATTGAGGCGACGCCCGCTTCCGCCGCGTTTCGCGCGCCGCGCTGCGTCCAGCAATGCGCGGCGACTTTCACGCCGGCTAGCCTCGCTTCCTCAATCGCGAACTTGATGTCCTCGACCGAATAAATATATCGCTGGTCGTCGACGACGAGTTTTATCACACGCGCGCCGTAATGGATGTTTTCGCGGATGGCTTTTTTCAGCTCGTCGCGCGTGTCGGCGTAGAAATATTCGGGACTGCCCAAATCTTTCTTCTCCGCCTGCATCTGAAATTGCCCGCCGTAGGGCGCGATGATGCGCCCGGCATTGATAATGGTCGGACCGGGAACGATTTCCTGGTCGATGGCGCGGCGCAAATCCGTGTCGGCGTAATTTGCCGCGTTGCCGATGTCGCGCACGGTCGTGAAGCCGTATTCGAGCATCGAGCGCGCGTTCGCCACGCCCTGAATGGCGCGCGTTCCGGTCGAATCCAGCAGCGTCGTGACGTAATAACTGCCCGCGTCGCGCTGGTGCTGCATATTCATACAGAGGTGCGTGTGCGCGTCGAACAAGCCGGGCAAAACGACCTGACCGGACAAATCAATCACCGCCGCGCCCGCCGGAATCTGCAAGCCCGCGCCGACGGCTTTGATGTTTTGCCCTTCGACCAGAATAATCTGGCTGCTCGAAACCGCGCCCGTTTCCGGGTCGAGGATTCTGCCCGCTCGAATCGCCGTTACCTGCTGCGCGCCCGCAGCGATGGCGAAACACAGCAAAAGCAAAACCGGGACGATTGTTTTTTGTATCACGCTTATAGTTTTCATATATTTTTAGCCGCAAATTCCGCGATTAACAACACGAATAAAAGCAATAAATCGGTTTCTTATCCGCGTTAATCCGCGCAGTTTGCCGTTTCATTTTCTCTCTTTCTCTACTTCTTCTGAGGCTGATTCCCTTTTTCGCCGCCGCTCCGCTTCGATTCTCTCAAGCACGTCCGCCGCGCGCGGATTTTTCGCCTGCAAAATCCGGTTTTGAATGTAGATGCGGCTGTCCTTATCGTTAAATCTGTAACCGTTATCGGCGAGCACTTTCATCACTTCCCAGCGCTTTTTATTCAACTGGCGCGGCGGCTCGAAGTATGCGCCCATATCCGTCATCGATTTTGCGCATTCGGGACATTTTCGCGGCGTTTCGCTCGCGTCTTTAGCAAAGCTCTTCCGGCAATCGAAACACGCCCAGCGCGTATATAAGCTCATTTATTTTACGCAGCCGCTTCGGCTTTTTGTTTCACCAGACGCAGCATCTCGCGGCGAATCCAGCCGCTGAAAGGCTGAATAAACAGCCAGTAAAATCCAAACCGCGACCGGCTCGCCTCGCCGAAACACCGGATTCTGGTTTCCGTTCTCAAACAGGTTTCCGCTTTGCCGGATTCGACTAAAGTAAAATTCCACGCGGCTTTGGCGTAGCCTTGCTTGTCGAAAGCGGAAAATTCCTCCGCCTTCAGCTTTTGCAAATCGCCCGACAAAGTCCAGAATTTTCCGGCAAGACCGAGCAGAATTTCCTCGTTCGGCTTTTCTCCCAGAACGACGAAATCGAATTTCGTCATATCGCGCAGAGTCAAAGCCGCGCCCGAACCCGAGCCTGAGCCGCCGCATCCGTCTTTGAAAGCCAAGCCGCGCAGCCCGAACAGCCCGCGGATAATCGCCGACTCGTTAAAATCCAGCGCATCGAGTGCGGCGTAAACTTTCGCGGCGGGAGCGCGAACGTTCGTTTCGTGCTTTTCGTCGAAATCATAGCTCGGCAGAAACTCTTCAATCAGCATCGTTTTTATCCTCGGTCAGCCGGAAGATTTTTCATCAATCCCTGATGCCGACCTCGACTTCGACGGGCGGCGGCTGCAGAACGTCTCTCAAAACCCGCGGCTCGACGGCAACCAGAAATCCGCGCTTGCCGCCGTTGATGAAAATTCGCTCCAGCGCGAAAATCGTTTTCTCGGCGTAAACCGGCATTCTTGTTTTCACGCCGAAAGGCGACGTTCCGCCGACCAGATAACCCGTCAGTTTGGACGCTTTTTCCGGCGGGGCGGGCGCGACCGATTTGACGTTCAGATGCCGCGCCAGATTTTTGGTCGAAACCTGTAAATCGCCGTGCATCAACACTATCAGAGGCTTTTTCTCGCTCGTTTCAAATATCAGTGTCTTGATAACCGCGTGTTCGTCGACGCCCAGCTCTTTCGACGAATGCTTTGTTCCGCCCTTTTCGACGTATTCAAACAGGTGCGGCTCGAACTCGATTTTCTTCTCGCGCAAGGCGCGAATCGCGGGCGTGACCGGATAATCCATTTTATTTAATATTCGAGTCTTTCCAGATACCTGTCCAGCTCGATAAATTTCGAGCAGACGCTTTTCAATTCGCTCGATGCGCTGCTCCAGAAGACGACTTCGACGCGAAAACCGTCGGCGGTCAAAAGCTCGACCGCCGGAACGTAATCGCTGTCGCCCGCCACCAGCGTAATCGTATCTTTCGTTTTATCGGCGCGCGTGTAGGCGTCGCGCACCATCGCGGCGACGATTCCGGTATCGACCTTTTTCTCCTGGTTGACCGCGTTGCGGCTGACGACGATAGCTTCAAAACCGACACGCTGGGCGATTTCCCAGACCTTATCGCTTTCCGGCGGGCTTGAGCCGAACAAAACCGCCCGCGCCACCTTTCCCGGATTGTAATCGGCGACGAAATCGTAAAGCTCGCCGAAATCCAGCCGGAACGTGTGGTCGACGATGCCGTTGTCGTTGGCGTGAGCCGCGTTTTTCGCCAAGCCCTGCCGAATCGCGGCGATGCGCTTGCCTTCGATAAAAATATTCGAGTTGTCTACGTAAATAAATTCCGCCATTTTTTAGTTAAACCTGCTTGTAACGAAAGCACGAAACCAAGTGGTCATTGACCAGACCACAAGCCTGCATAAAGGCATACATAATCGTCGAGCCGACAAAGTTAAAGCCGCGCTTTTTCAGGTCTTTGCTTAGCGCGTCGGACACGGAAGTTTTCACCGGAACTTCCGACATACTTTTCCAGCTGTTGACAATCGGCTTGCCGCCGACAAATCGCCAGATATACGCGTCGAATGAACCGAATTCGTCTTTAATTTTCAAAAAACCCTGCGCGTTTTGAATGGTCGAAGCAATTTTCAGACGGTTGCGGACGATTCCTTCGTTCAGCAAAAGCTCCGCGATTTTCTGCGCGTCGTAAAGCGCGATTTTTTCCGCGTCGAATCCGTCAAAAGCCGCGCGATAATTTTCGCGCTTTCGCAAAATCGTGTCCCAGCTCAGTCCAGCCTGCGCGCCTTCCAGAATCAGAAACTCGAACAGTTTCCGGTCGTCGCGGGCGGGCACGCCCCATTCGGCGTCGTGATACTGAATCGCCAAATCGTTTTTCGCCCAATCGCAACGCGTGATTGTCATTATCTTTCGATTTTCGTCACGTTAAGAAAACAAACTTTTGCGTCCGGCGTGACGTTCATCTCGCCGACTAATCTTACCTTTTCGGCGAGATTGATGACGTTGCCCGCGTTGTCGCGGATTTTGATGTCCTCGCGCTTGAAGCCGCTTTTTAATTCTTCGACCATATTGGCTGAAGCGCCCTGCTCGATATAGGCGCTGATTTTTTTATCGCCGTTCGGATTTTCCCTTAAATTAAAGCTGCATTCCATCCGACCGCCGCGGTTCGAGCAAAAGACGCCGCCGCCCGAATCGAGAAAGCCGCTCGTTTCGATATACTTCTTTTCGTTTTCCGGCGTGCAGGCGTTCGCAAACTCGACCGGCGTTCCGGTCGTCGGGCGACCGCCGCATCCGGCGAAAGCGGCGGTTAAAGCCGAAATCAAAACGGCTAAAATCAAATAAGTTTTCATAATTTTTCTTTCTCCTTTCTGCTGGCGATATACAAAGTTTTCTCAATCAATGCGTGGACTTTCCCGTTTTTGTCCACCAACTCGACATTATAAACCCGGTCGATTGATTTTTGCGTTTCGAGCAGCTTCCTGATTTCGTCCGTTTCGTCCACGGTTAACGAAAAATCAGCGAACAGCGTTTCCCTGCCCGGGCGCTTGAAGCGAATCGTCGCCGCCTTGTCCCAGACGATATAATCGCGCCCGAGAATTTTTATCAGCATCAGCATATAAATCGGGTCGATTCCCGCATAGAGACTTCCGCCGTAAATCGTCCCGACGTAATTGCGCGTCCGCCACGACAAAGGAATCTTCACCCGAATTTCCCGGTAATCGTCCGCGATATAAACCACTCGCGCGCCCGTCCCGCGAAAAGCGGGAAAGAAATTGAACTTGATGCGGTCAATCCTGCTGGCAAGGCTTTCGGGCATAGGTCGAAAATGCAAAACGTAAAATGCAAAATTCAAAATTAAATTTGTGTTTCATTTTGCATTTTGCGTTTTGCATTTTGCATTTTCCACACTCTTTCAGCCTGCCGCAGATGCCGCTTTTCGTGTTCGACGACGACTTCGACGCCGTCGGCGAAGCTGTAAGTCATCAGCTTCATAAACGGCGACGTGATAACGGTTTTGCGCCAATCGGCGCTGCCGGTGCGCCGGATTTTTTCAATTATTTCCGCCTGATGCGCGGCAAACTGCTCGATGATATCTCCGGCGACCTCGCTCGGCGGAACGATTGCTTTGGTCGGCGCTTTGAATTTTCTCTCGTCGGATTTCAGCGACTTAATCAGAAACTTTCCGCCGAAAGAAGTCAGCGGCGACCAGTTTTCCCAGAACGAATTACGGCGCGTTCCGGCGGCGATTTTGTCCAGCTCGGCGTAAAACAATTTGTTCGTTTTAATCAAATGCTCGAAACACTGACCGACGCTCCAGCCTTCGGCGCTCGGTCGCCAGTTGATTTGTTCGGGCGAAAGCGAGCCGAATTTGCTTTGCGCTTCCGCCGAGATTTTTTCCAGCTCGTTTATTAGTTTCGTCTGTTCGTCATTCATTCAGCAGCCTCCATTCGCTGGCGAAAGCCGATATAACCGGCTAGCAGCAAATCAAAACCGATGCACAGCATCTGATACCAGTAAGGGACGAAATCCGCCGCCTGCTCGCCGTGCAGAACCGCGTCCCAGAGAACGTGTAAAGCCCATCCAGCGCTCAAAAACCAGCCCGAACGCCGCAATCCGAGAACGGCAAACGACGCGTAAATCAAAACGCCGCCGAGTTCCGTCAGATTCCACCACGCGGAACCCGAAAAAATCCCGAATCCGACATAAATCAGTGCGGCGACAATCAGACCGAGAGAATAAATTTTCTTTTCCTTCCGGTAATTGCCGCTTTTTCGGGCAATCAGAACAAACCCGACAGCCAGGATTGCGCCCGCAATAATTACAAGAGCGTTTTGCACAAAATCTAGTTTCTCAACGGCTTGCCCGTTTTCAGCATATAACCGATGCGCTCCTGCGTTTTGCGCTCGCCGCACAAGGATAAAAACGCCTCGCGCTCCAGGTCGAGCAGATACTGCTCGGAAACATAAGTCTGGTGATTCAAATCGCCGCCGCACATCACTTTCGCCAGCTTTGTGCCGATAAGCTGGTCGTGGTCGGAAATATAGCCGCCGCGCTTCATCATATGCAGACCGAGCTTTAAGGTCGCCAAGCCCGATTCGCCCAGAGCCAGAATATCCGCGCGCGGCTGCGGCTGGACGTAACCTTCTTTCGATAAATCGATTACGACCTGCTTGGCGTCGGCAATCAATCGGTCTTTGTTCATCGAAATCGAATCTTCGTTGCGCAAAAATCCCCACGCGCGCGCTTCCTGCGCCGATGTGGCGACTTTGCCCATTCCCAGAAGCTCGAAGTTTTTGCGAATAAAGGCGAAAGCGTCAGCGTCCGGCGTTCGCTTCGCCAAATCCATCGCGCGCAAAGTCATTTCTTTCGTGCCGCCGCCGCCCGGAATCAAGCCGACGCCGACTTCGACCAAGCCCATATAAGTTTCAGCCGCCGCGCGAATGCGGTCGCCGTGCAGAGAAATTTCGCAGCCGCCGCCCAAGGTTAAGCCGAACGGCGCGACGACGACCGGCTTCGGCGAATACCGCAGCCGCATATTCGCCTGCTGGAACGTGTGAATCATCAGGTTGATGTCGTCCCATTCCTCTTCCTGCGCCGCCAGCATCAGCAGCATCAAATTCGCGCCCGCCGAAAAGTTTCCGCCCTGATTGCCGATGACCAAGCCGGTGCAGTTCGTTTCAGTTTCCTCGACGGCGTATTTCATCATCTGCATCGTGTCCGAGCCGATGGCGTTCATCTTCGAGTGAAATTCCAGGCAAGCCACGCCGTCGCCGATGTCTAGAAGCGTCGCGGCGGAATTTCTGCGGATGATTCTGCCCTGGTCTTTGAAGGATTTTAAGATGATGACGCCCTGTTTCTGCGGAATCGGCTTGTAGGCGTTCGTCGTGAAATCAAAAAAATAACGATGACCGTTTTCTTCCTTGTAAAAAGTCTTCGCGCCCGCCGCCAGCATCGCTTCGACGTTTGCCGGAACGCTCTGACCTTCGGCTCGCATTCGCTCGACCGATTCCT
>JALZHR010000522.1 GCA_030860665.1 Acidobacteriota bacterium | reverse complement strand
CGCTCGAAAGCTGAATGATAGTCGCCACTTCCCAACCGCCGAGAAGCGTCCTCACAAACGGATTCGCGCCTTTGAATCCGGGCATATGATAAATCAGGTTGGCGACGAAAATATGCGGGCGGTTGATGTCGGATTCGGCAAAGTCCAAATCCCTGTTGTTCTGGTCCAGCACGGCAAAATTGCTCGAACCGCCGTTGGAATCGTTCAGACCGAAATCCGCCAGCGACCTCGAAAACGTATAAGCCGCCTGGAAATTCAGGTGTCTCGAAAACCTGGTTCTGAACAGCGTCTGAATCGAATCGTAATCGGCTCTTCCGCTTCGCTCGAACATATAAATCGAGCCGTAGTTGCGGAACGGGCGGAACTGGTTGACGGCGTTGGCGTCAGCCGCGAAAGCCGCCGCCACACGATTCTGCTCCAGAACCTGATTGACGTCGTAATGCGTCAGCTGATTGCGCGCGCGGTTGCCGACATAGCCGATTTCCACGACCGTCTCTTTCCACAACTGCTGTCCGAAAGAAACGTTAAATTGCAGCGAATACGGCGTTGCCGGTTCAGGACTGAAACCGAATCTCGGCGCACCGTTCGACGCCGCGCCGAGTCCCGAAAATGTCGGGGTCGGACCGTCGAGCGTTCGCTGACCGGCGATAGTCGCCGCAAACGGAGCGTTAAGAGCCAACGCCGCAAACACCGGAGAAATTCTCTCGCGCAGGAAAAACTGACCGAATCCGGCTCTGACCGCCGTCTTGCCGTTCGAGAAAACGTCCCACGCGATGCCTAAACGCGGCGCGAGATTCTTGTAATTGTTTTTGCGCAGCGAGCGGTTGGAAAATTCGCCCGGCGTGCTGGCGCCCGCAATATTCGCACACGGATTCGTTCCCTTCGGAACGACCAGACCGTTGCACGGGTCGGTCGGCGGTCTCGTCGGATTATAAAGCTCCGGCGAGAACGAGCTTATCAAATTGCGCTCGTCGTAGGGTTCAAACAGCAGCGAGTATCTCGCGCCCAGTTCCAACGTTAAATTAGAACGGATTTTCCACGTGTCGCCGAAATAAAATTCGAGATTCGTGTATCTGGTCTGACCGACCGGCATCGTGTTGGTTTCGTTGAAGCCGAAAAGCGAGCCGCGCGTCAGAATATCGGCTAAATAGTTGCCGGAGTTGTTTCCGCAGCACGCGCCCCAGAACTGCGGCGTTTCATTGCTCGGACCGGAATCTTCGTCCTTGCCCGCTTTATCCAGCAGAAAACCCGCTTTGAACGTGTGATTTCCGCGAACTTTGGAAAAGTCGTCTCTGACCGTGTAAATATCCAGAGAGTTTCTAAACGGAATCTGCGCCCACAAATCCTGACCCGTTCCGTAGTTATACGGAGCGATGCCGCCCCAGAAAACCGGGTGCGGGCGATCGACGCCGTTGACTTTGACCGAATCTGAATAGAAGCCCGGAATCTTCGTGTTGATGTCGCGGTTGATGTCGCCGCCCGCGCCGGGTTGAATGTTAATCCGGTTAGCCGAGTAGGCGAATTGAATTTCGTTGATTGACGTCGAAGAAAGAGTCGTCGTCAGCTTGACGGCGGCTTGCTGCGAAGGCTGTCTCCAGCTGCTTTCCACGCCGGGAAAAGCGTCGTCGCCCCAGAGATTGCCGGTCAGCACCGGGAAGCCGTTCGACCAGGTGTCTCTCGTATAGCGCCCGAAGATTTTATTGCTGTCGTTCAGGTTGTAATCGATGCGGACGTTTTCTTCGCGGAAGTTAATCGGCGAAGCGAGCGAAACCGACCAGTTGTTGCAGTCTGTCGGATTGGCGATATTCGGCAGCGGGAACAGGTTGACCAGCGCCAGTCCAGCCGGACTCAGGTCCGCCTGCGGAATGATTTGCGTGGTCGAGCCGGGGCGACCGTTGCCAATCGGCGGACCGGAACAGCGAACGCCGTTGACGATGCGCGGCTGGCTGAAATTGCCCTGTCTTTCGAGCGGCGTCGGAACGCTGCCGAAACGCGCCTGCCCGCGCAGCTCCTTGTTCCATTCCATCGAAAAGAAGAAAAACAGGCGGTTTTTGATAATCGGTCCGCCTAAGGAGAAGCCGAAGTCGTGCCGCCGCAACTTATCCTTTTGAAGCCCGCGGGTTTTGGTGAAAAACTCGGTGGCGTTCAGCGCGTCGTTGCGTCCGAAATAGAAAAGGCTGCCGTGAAAATCGTTGCTGCCGCCGCGCGTCACAATCGAGATGACCGCGCCCGCCGCCTGCCCGTATTCAGGACCGTAGCTGTTGCGCAGCGAGCGAAATTCGGCAATCGCTTCAATCGACGGAAACAGCAGAATCGTGCGATTCGAGCCGGTGTCGTTATTGTTCGCGCCGTCGGTTAAAAACAAATTGCTCTGCGTCGAGTTGCCGTTAACGGAAAAATCGACGCCGCCGAACAAACCTTTGCTTTTGCTGTCGAAATTGTCAGCCGCCGCGACGCCGGGCTGCAACTGCGTAAGCTGTACGAAGCTGCGCCCGTTGAGCGGCAGTTCGCGCACCTGCTCGCCGGAGACGACTTCTCCGACCGTGCCCGACTGCGTCTCAATCTGAATCGCGTCCGCCGTAATCTCGACGGTTTCCGTGACCTGACCGACTTCTAAAGAAATATTCTGGCTGGTCACGGTGGCGACGTTAACGACCACGTTGGCGACCGACGTTTCCTTGAAACCGCTCTTGGTCACCCTCATCCGATACGTTCCGACGCCTAAATTCGGGATGGTGTAGTTTCCATCCGCACTGGTCGTCACGGTGCGCGTTTCTCCCGTTCCAGCGTGTGTGACGGTGATGGAAGCGTCCGGGACGGCAGCCCCGCTCGGGTCGGATACATTACCTGTAATCTGTCCTGATGTTGCCGTCTGCGCCGAAGCCGCTCCACTCAACAAAGAAATTATAAACAACAAAACTATTCCGGTTTTCAAAATCAGGCTTTTTCGCGGAACGGTTTCGCGAAAACCTGAATTTTGAAAGGGATTTACTTTTTCCATGGAAATTCCTCCAAACTTGTGTCGCTTAATCTTATGAACTGTTAAATACGTGCGTGCAATCCGATATTGTTAATAAATCCCTGTTTAAGACCCCTAACAAAAACGGAAAATAGGAAATCCAAACTACTTAAATTACTTTAGCCATAAAGTTAATAAGCTTTAACGGATTCCTTCAATAAATTGGTCAGACCAATAATCGCTTTAGATAGAAAAATTGTCGGTCTTTTTTACTTTGTTGTATGACCTAACAAAAGTTAATATGAATTTAATATCTTGTCAAGATATTTTCGCAAATTTGAAAAAATTATTATTCAGTCCGGATTCGTTGTCGTATAAACGACCTGACGGCTGTTTATATAATGTTTCGGATTAGCCTTTTCGTAAATCAATCAAAGTAATAACGAGGCGGCTCAATCCTCGAAAAACGATTGCTCGTCGCAGGCGAAACATCAATCTCTGCCGACACCGAGCGAATCGGCGACGCGGTTGATGTAATTGAACCACGAGGCGATTAAGGTAATCTGCAAAATCGCCCTATCGTCGAAACCGGCGGCGCGCAGCTTTTCGTGATGCCGCGGCGTGATTTTAACGGCGTCCTTCGTCAGCTGCACGACGTAATCGCACATCACGCGCTCGGCTTCGGTAATCGGCGCTTGTTTATAATCCTGACGGAGAGCCGCGATTAAATCGTCATCCAAAGTCACCCGACGCAGAAACTCTGCGTGAGATTCCAGTCAGTAATGACAGTCGTTCGTGACCGAAACCATCGTCGCAATCATTTCATGCTGCCGACGCTCGAGCGGCAAATCCGGCGACATCAGCGCGCTGAAGGTCGAAAAAGCGTGATAGAGCGCTTCGGGAATCAAGGTGTGCGAATCGACGATTGATTCGTTAATTGCGCTCGCGCTTTCGACCGGTGTCGCATATTCCCGCGGGTAATTCATCCGCGTTTTCATCAAAACCTGTTGCAGATTTTCGTCCGCTTCTTCAAATTTTATAGTTTTTATCCAAGCCATAGCTTAATTTTCGATTGCAGATTTATTTTTTATTTTTACTAAAAATCAAATAGTAGACCGGAATTCCGAGCAGAACAACCGCCGCGCCGAGAAAGCTCTGAAACGGGTTGCGCATCGCTATCATCAGCAGGACGAGCAGCGTTATCGACAGAAAAAAAAGCGGCGTGAAAGGAAACAGAATCGTTTTGTATCCGCCGAATTCACGCTTTCTGATTTTGAAAAGTCCCGCCACGACGAGCGCGATAAACAATACGACAACAAAGAAAAAATACGAGACGATTTGCTCGAAGCTGCCCGAAAGGACGAGGACGCAGGCGAGAAAAATCTGCACCAGCGTCGCGCGGTGCGGCGTGCCGAAACGCGGGTGCGGCTCGCCGAACGATTTAAAAAATAATTCGTCCCGCGCCATCGCATAATAAACGCGGGGCGAAACCATCAGGTAGGCGAACAACGTGCCGAGAACCGAGATAATCACGATTGCGGCGAAGACGACGCCGCCCGTTCGCCCGAATAAAGCCTCGCCTGCCTGCGCCGCAAAAGTCTCGTCGCTCGTGACAGCCGAAAGCGGCACGAGATAAAAGAAAACCGCGCTCGTCAGAATATAAATCACCGTGATGGCGACGACGCCGACGGTCAAAGCGCGCGGCAGATTTTTTTCGGGATTTTCAACCTCGCCCGCGATACGCGTCACTTCCCACCAGCCCGCGAAAGCGAAAAACGCGCCGACGACGCCGCCCGCCAGCGCGCCGAAAACATCTTGCGGAACGGCGAAAAACGGCTGAAAATTATTCCAGTCGCCGAAGCCGCCCGCGAATCCGTAAATGATTATAAAAGCTAGCGTTCCGATTTTCAGCGCCGTGAGAAATTTAAGAAAGTTCGCGCCGGCGCGCGCGCCCAGTATATTTATTAAGCCGACCAGCACGATTATTGAAATCGCCAGAATTTGTTTTCCGGCGGGCGAAAGCTCAACCAGATATCCGGCGTAGCCCACCAGCCCAACGCCAAAAATCGCCGTCAATCCCGGGTCGAGTACCAGCAGAACCATCCAGCCGTAAAGAAAAGCCGCCGGTCTGCCGTAAATCTCGCGCAGGTAAACGTAAGAGCCGCCCGCCTCGGGAAAACGCGCCGCCAGCTCCGCGTAACAGAGCGCGCCGCTTAAGGTCATCAAACCCATCAAAATCCAAATCGCCAGCAGCCAGAACGGCGAGCCGACCGATTTCGCCATTCCCGCCGGAGTCAGGAATATGCCGACCGCGATGACCTGACCTATAATCAAAGCCGCCGTCGTCCACACCCCGAATTGCCTTTTTAATTGCATAAATAAGAAAATGCAAAGTGCAAAATGCAAAATGCAAAATATCAGGATTTAAGATTTAAAATTAAATTAATCCTTCCATTTTGCATTTTGCATTTTGCACTTTGCATTTAAAACGTAAATCTTCCGGCGATTTGAAAAGCGCGCGCGCCGCCCGAGCCGAAAACGCCGCCCGCCGTCGTCAAAGGCTGCCCGAAGCCCGGCGTTCCGAGAACGTTTCCGAAACCGGAATAATTCGTATTGGAAACGCCCAGAATATTCGTCGTGTTAAAAACGTTGAAGACTTCGACTATCGGCTCCAGTTTGAACCTTTCCTTAAACGTGAAAACTTTCGACAATCGCACGTCGAGCGAGCTGAAATTGTCGTTGAATCTCGCATTGGCGGGCGCGAGCGGCAAAGGCGCGCCGCTGACGCCGCCCGAAGCGTTGATTTGCCGGATAAAATCGTTCAGCTCGCCCGCGTTTTTGAAGATGCGCCCGCCCGCGTTTCTCTGCAATTGCGGGATGCGCGACGCGCCGCCCGGCAGAAGAATGTCCATCGGAACGCCCGACGCCAGCGTTAAAATCGGCGAAATTCTGAAGCCGTAAGGCATCTCGAACATTCCCGCCGCCGTAAAGCGATGCCGCTGGTCGTTCGGCGTCGGACCGTATTCGAGCTGTAAATTGTTCGGATTTACCGGACCGTTCGAGAAAGGAATCTGGTCGTCGTTGGCGTAATTAAACGCCTTCGACAAAGTGTAGGCGGCGCGAAAGCCGAAACGATTCGCGTAGCGTTTTTCGACGCTCAGCAGCAGTCCGTCATATTTAAAATTGACGCTCGATTCGAGATTGACGACTCTGTCCTGCCCGCCGACGACCGGGTTGAAAACCGTGCCGACGGTGCGCCCGATGATAAAATGCGTCCCGAAATTGTGCACGTAATCGGCGCGGGCTACAAAGCCATAGGCAAATTCCCATTGAACGCCGAGATTCGACTGCTGAATCATCGGGTTCTGCAAATCGTTGTCGATGATGTTGATGCCGGACGCGCCCGCGCCGGGCAGAACGAAGCCGCTGAACGGGTTTGCCACGGTCGGCGCGAAAGGCAGAAATCTGCCGTTCTGGTCAAGAAAAATCGGCTGCCCGTTCGGCGCGGTCAGAGCGTTTCCGGCGCGCACGGCAATCGGCAGAGCGCGCCCGTCAAGCCCGCGTTCGAGCGTGATAATTTCCAGCGTCACGCGGTCGTAATAAATTCCGTAACCGCCGTGAATGCTGAATTTTCCCGAATCGACAGCGTAATTAAAACCGACGCGCGGCGCGAAATTGTTGTAATCGGCTTTGCGCTCGCCGCGATAAAACGGAGCGACGAGCGGATTCCTGTCGCCGTAACCGGAATTATTTTTAACGTTCGTGTCGGCTTCGTAGCGCAAACCGAGATTCAGGGTCAGATTATCGGTCACGCGCCAATCGTCCTGCGCGAAAAAGGCGAAATAATTGTTGTCCACGTCGCCTAAATTCAAATCGCGGTCGGGAAACTGGCTTCTTAAGGTTACTGCAAAAAGCAAATCGGCGTCGTTAATCTGCCCGTCGCCGTTGCGGTCGAAATCGGCGAAATCCTGCACGAACTCGATTCTGCCCTGCCGGAAAACGCCCAGAAACAGGCTCGAATCGACGCGCTGAAACTCGCCGCCGAATTTCAGGATGTGATTTCCGGCGACCATAGCGAACGTGTTGCTGAATTGCAGGCGATTCTGCTTCGTGCCCTGCGGAACGCGGAAGCTGGAGCCGTCGAGAAGGCTCGGAAACGTATACTGAATTCCCTGCGTCGCCGGATTCGTCGCGTTTTTGAAATTATTGACGCTGAAGCTGAAATTGTTCAGCATTCGCGGCGAAAGAACGCTGGTCAGCGCGGCTTGAAACGAGTGAAAACGATTTTTCAGATTTTGCAGGTAGGAAGCCGAGCCGAGCGGGCGGTCGAGCTTGCTCGAATCGGTCGCCTTCAAATCCTCGAACGAATAGCGAAAATTAAAGCTGTTTCTATTGTTCGGGAGGTAATCGACGCGCGAATTAAAAAGCGCATCGTCGAGCGGCGCGGGCGCAAAGCCGCGCGTGATGCGCCGGTTCGCGACGTCGCGGATGCCGACTAAAACCGCGCCGTCCTGATT
>JALZHR010000494.1 GCA_030860665.1 Acidobacteriota bacterium | reverse complement strand
GCGCAAGCCGGAATCAAGACGCCGGTAATCGTCCGAGCCGCGCCGAATCATAATCTGCGGCTGCGACCCGTAAGCCGCGTCGAACCAGATGCCGCCTACGTTGCGGAAGGTTTTGCCGCCGATTGCCCGCGTTTCGCCCGCTTTGTTTTTGACCGCGGCGGCTTTTTTCTCCGCTAATCTCGGCGACGGCGAACTGCCGGTTACAGTCACCTGCTGCGATTCATTGTCGCTATTGCCGTCGCGGGCGACTCTGCTTCGCTCCGAGCTTTCTTTTGCCTGTTCTTCGTCTTTCGGCTGTTTTGCGGCGTCTGTCGGCAAGGGCGCGCCCGCCGTGATGCTCGGTTTATTCTGCGGCGCGATGGTTAAATCCTGATTATTGGCGGACATCAAAGCATTTTCCTGTTTGGCGCTGCTTGCGGGTTCATTTCTTTCGACCTGCGGCTGCTGCGGGCGCGTGACCGGCGAAGCGATGTTGCCGGCGGTTGAGCCCGTATTTACGCTCGTCGAATTTGCCGTGCTGTTCGCCGTTGTCGAGGTTGAGGTATTCGTCAGATACGAATTCGGGTTCGCCACGCTTGCCGAATTCGTATCTGACGAATAAGTTTCGACCGTTCGCGCCTCGCCGTCGGAATCTGCGCCGCTGACGCCTTTCTGAGTTTCGCGGATTTCTTCTCTCTGGGCGATTGTCGTGCCTGAGCTGCTCTCGTTTGCGCCCTGCATCACGAGAAGGGCGATGATTCCGCTAAAGACGAGCACCAGCGCGCCCATCGCAAAAGTGATTTGCGGAAACGCGAAAAGCCTGCGATACCACGGAATTGCGGACGTCGAAGCGGCAGCCGCCGGAATAATATCGCTTTCTTCTGCGGCGTGAATTGTTTCACTTTCGCTCGCGGCGTTAAAGGAAATCAGAGCTGACAGGATTTTTCGACACTTCACGCATTCCGCCAGATGCCCGACGGCTCGCGTGCGCGCTTTCGTCGTCAGAGCATTTTCGGCAAAAAGCGAAATCTCGTCCGCGTCCAGATGCGCGTCGAAAGTCGTACGCTGCACGCTTTCGCCCTTCGCCGTCCGGCGCAAAAGAGAATCTATTTCCTTGTCGAATCCTTCTATCATTTATCAGTTATCATTTACCATTTACCATTTATCATTTACCATTTCTCAGTTCTCAATTCTCAGTTCTTACTTGTTCAATGTTCAATGATAAATGTTAAATGTTAAATGCCCGGTATCGGAACGCTTCAATGTAGAAAATCTTGCAGGCAAGCCAGCGACAGCAGCAGCCAGCCGAACAGTTTTTCGATGCTCAGGTCCAGCTTGGATGCCGTTTCCGACAGATAACGTTTGACCTCTTCCTGCTTCCAGCCGTGTTCGGCGCAAAGGTTTTTTTCGACCGATTTGCGGATTTCCGTCTGGATGCGGACGAGCTTGCGGCTGGCGGTCGCTTCGTGAAAGCCGAGCGCCGCGCCGATGTCCTTGAGCTTTAAATCGTCGAAATAATAAAGTTTCAGAATCAGCTTGTCTTCCGCTTCGAGCGCGGCAATCGCCTGCCGGAGCGCGGCGGAAACGTCGCGACGCGTCTGTTTTTCGCTGAAAACGTCTTCCGGATTGTCGGCGTGCGAGACGATTTTTGAATTCTCCGAGTTTTCCGAAGATTCGTTCGCCAGATTTTCAAACTCTCGCGCTTCTTCAATCTGCACGAATTTCGACTGCTTGCGAAATTCGTCCACCGCCAGCTGTGAAACCACGGCGCGCAGCCAGCCCGCGAGGCTTCCGCGTCCGGAATAATAACCGAGCTTGCCGCGCCGCGCGCCGTCCTTTTCCTTCAAGCCGTAAAGCTCCGCCCAGATTGAGCCTGCCAAATCTTCAGCGTCTTCGCTGTTCGACGAAATCTTTCGCGCCGCCGATTTGACTGTCGCGTCGTATTTCGTCACCAAATCGTTCCAGGCGGCTTCGTCGTTGCGCTCGCAGGCGATAATCAGGCACAAATCGTCGGCGTTCAGCGCGTCGATGAATTCTTTTATCTCGGCGTTCGGAGCGTTTTCGTTATCGCGCAAAACGTATTTTTCGACGCTTGCCGAAACGCGCGCGAATAAATCAGCCGCAGTCAGCCGCCGCGAATTTTCGGCGCGGGCGAGCAGTCGCGCGGTCGCGTCCTCGATAGCGGATTTATGTTTTTCGGCAAGCGCGGTCATCGGCAGCAGTCAGTAAATCGGAAAGAGTTTAGCAGAAATTAGATGTAATTAATAAGCCGGAAAGTTTGCAGAGCGGGAAATGAAACTCAACGCGCGGTTGGTTATAATAATCGAATGATTGAGAAAACCGAATATCAGGGCGCGGATTGTCTGAGGCTTTCCAACGGCGAAATCGAATTAATCGTCTCGACCGCATACGGTCCGCGAATTTTATTTTACGGCTTTGCGCGCAGCGGCGGCGAAAATATTTTAGGCTGGCATCCCGAGGCGAAAGTGCAGACGGCGCTCGGCGAATGGCGACCTTACGGCGGGCATCGCCTGTGGCTTGCGCCGGAAAATATGCCGCTTTCCTACGCGCCCGACAATTCTGCGGTCGAATATTTTATCGAAAGCGATTTCGCGGCGCGCTTCGTCCAGCCGCTCGAAAACCAGACGAAAACGCAGAAGGAAATCGTCGTGACTTTAAGCGAAAAGGGAAGCGAGGCGACAGTTGAACATCGCATCGCGAATCGCGGCGAGACGGAAATCGAGATTTCGGCTTGGGCGTTGACGATTATGCGCGGCGGCGGCGCGGCGATAATTCCGAACGAGCCTTTCAAGCCCTACAGCGGCGAAAATCTTCTGCCCGTGCGCTCGGCGGCTCTCTGGTCGTACACGGATTTGACCGATTCGCGCTGGAGCTTCGAGAAGGATTTTATTCGCCTCGGCGTTGACGAAACGAAGCCCGACCCGCAGAAAATCGGCGTTTTAAATCGTCAGGGCTGGACGGCTTACCAATGGGAAAATCTGTTGTTCGTAAAAAGATTCGATTTCGTCGAAACGGCAATTTATCCCGATATGAACTCGAACACGGAAGTTTACACGGCAGGCTCTTTCGTCGAAGTCGAATCGCTTTCGCCGTTGCGGAAGCTCGCGCCGGGCGAATCAATCACCTACGCTGAACGTTGGCAGCTATTTGAAAATTTATCGTTAAACGAATTGTTTGAAAAGTGAGTTTTTCGGGAACAAACGCGTAATTTCAGTGTCTAATACTCTGTAATTTCTAATAGCTTAACAGGAGAACAGGCGCGACGATGTTCGGAAGAATTCTCTCAACGGCGATTATTTTATCGGCGTTTTGTTTTGCCGCAGCAAATGCGCAGACAGAAAATAAGGTTGGCGGAAGGGTAGTTCTAAATGGGGCGGCGAAATATTTGCCGAAACCCGATTACCCGCAGGAAGCAAAAGAGGTTTGCGCCGATGGTATTGTCAACGTCGATGTTACGATTGACGAAAATGGCGATGTGGTTTCCGCCGAAGCCGTTTCAGGCGACGAGCTTTTACGAGAACCGGCAGTCCAAGCGGCGAAAAAAGCAAAATTTCGGCAATCTGCCGATATGCCGGTCAAGCTGAAAGGTATCGTCGTTTACAATTTCCCGGCGGGAAAAGCGTGCTTTAGTCGAGGCATCGTCAACGAAAAAGCGACTTTTCTGCCACAGCCCGCATTTCCGAAATCCTGTCGCTGCGCCGGTCAGGTTTCGGTTAAAGTCGTGATTGACGAGCGCGGCGGCGTGATTCGCGCGCAGGCGGTTTCGGGACATCCGCTGCTTCGCGTTTCTGCCGAAGACGCCGCTCGGCGAGCAAAATTTCCGCCGATAAATGATGTGGGAAAAATTCGCGTCAAAGGAATTTTGATTTACAATTTCGACTCGAACGCGGCGCTTGACGCTCCTTACGGGAACAAAGAAAAGTATGTCATCGGTAAGGCGCAAAATTTAGTGAAATTGCCCTTAATATCCTGCAATTGCAAATTCGGCGGGAATTCGACCGTGGCTGTTCTGGTTGAAATTAGCCAGTTAGGAAATGTAATCAAGGCATCGGCTGTTTCCGGACACCCGGTTCTTAGAAGCCGAAGCGAACGAGCCGCGAGATTCTCAAAATTCTCGCCCACTTTGATTTCCGGCGTCCCGGTAAAAGCGAAGGCAATGCTTGCTTATGAATTTGCGGCAGTCGATAAATGGTCGATGAAGTTAAAGAATATTATCGTCAAAGAAATCAACGCTATAAGGAATTAAATTTACCGCAGGTGTTTTCTTAAAAAGCTGACAATCTTCCAGCCGTCCAGATAAACCCAGGGCTTTTCGCCTAAGGTGTAATGCCCGCAGGGAATTTTAACGGCGCTGTGCTCGATGTTGCGCTCGCGCAGAGCCTGCATCAGGCGGCGCGATAAATCGACCGGAAACGTCAAATCGTAAAGCGTGTAAATGTAGCGCTGCGGGCGCGGCGGCAGTTGCGCGAGCCTGTCCATATAAACCATCGGCGAAATCGGCAGCCAGAACTCGCGCAGCTCGTCCAATGAAACGTTGTTTCCGATGCCTTCCTTGACGTGATAAGTCGAAAGTCCGCGCCAGACGACGTCGGCGACGTAGCCGGAAACGTGATTGAAAACGCCCGCGTCAATCGTCAAATCGTGCGCGAAAGCGAAAAATCCGACGCAGCTTCCAATGCTCGTGCCGACCACGCCGACCTTTTCGTACCCCTGCTGTTTCAGCCAGCGCACAGCCGCGCGCGTATCGACGACCGATTGGCGCAAGGACTGCAAAGTGCGCCCGACGTTCGGCGCGACCAGATAATCGGCGCGCTCAAGCTCGGGCGGCATTCGCTCCTCGTGATACGGCAGCGTCAGGCGCAAAGCCGTCACGCCGACGCGGTTAAAAACCTTGCACAAATCGAAATAGCTTTTTGCCTTGGCGTTCCAGTGCGGCAGGACGACGACCGCCGATTTTTTATTTTCCCGGTGCGGAAACAGTTGAGCGTAAGCCGTGTTGTTTTCGACCGAAGGCGTCTGAATCGTGCTCGTCCACGTCAATTGCTGACCGTCGAGCTGATAATCGTCGATTTCAGCCAGATGAAAAAATTGGTCGCTGTTTGCCAGAACTTTTTTCGAGTATTCGCGAAAAATCTCGCGCGGGTCGCCGCCGTTCGCATTATCGGCGACAAATTCCGTTCCCCATTCAAACGGGCGCACGACGCGATTGTCGTTGAGCATCGCAAAATACCGCTCGCGGTTGTGCATATAGCGTTTGAGCATAAACGTTTATGGTAAGAAAAAAGATTTTGGCTGGCAAATAGCCCGGGAGAGTCCGGACTTTTCCCTTATCTCTTATAGCTGGCGGCGATGAGATTGTCGCGTTTCGGAAAATGCAGAATCGTTCCCAGAATGCCGAGCGCAAACCACAGGAAGAAATATTGATACGAAAAGGCGAAAACCAGCACCACGCCGAAAAGAGAAACCGCTTCGCACAACGCGCAGCCGGCAATCATCGCCGTCGTCACAATCGCGACGTTTTGCCCGGAAGCCGCCTGATTCATTAATGCTCTTTTTATCACAAACGAAAGAATCAGAATCGAAACCGCCAACCCGCCGAGAACGATAGTCATCACGGAGTTTTCGCCGAGCATAGGTTTTGAGAAATCGAATTTAAAAACTTCAGGTTTGGCGAAATAAATAACGACCAGCAGCAAAACGTGCGAAACCATCAGCGCAAGCCAGATGGCGGCGAGCGTCCGGTAAATCGCCTCGACGTTTATTTTTTGCGGATTCTGATTCATCGCAAAAATCTCCTTTTTACGGCTTTGCACAAAATAAGAAAAACAGCAGTTAATCAAAGAAAAGCTTTAAATTGTAAATTCTAAATTTTAAATTATCACGGAAAACATTATCCGAATTAATTCAGAATTCAGAATTCAGAATTTACAATTTCCTTTCCCTGATTTTTGTCCAAAGCCGCTTTTTATTCGGTCGCCGCAAGCTCTTCTTCCAGCAGCTGGCGGCGGTAAAGGTCGGCGTATTCGCCGTTGAGAGCTACTAATTCCTCGTGCGTTCCGCGCTCGATGATGCGCCCGTTTTCCAGCACGCAAATCAAATCCGCGTCGCGAATCGTCGAAACCCGGTGCGAGACAATCAAGGTCGTGCGATTGGCTCGGATGTCGCGCAGATTGTGCAAAATCGTTTCTTCCGTGTAAGTATCGACCGCCGAGAGCGAGTCGTCCAGAATCAGGATGCGCGGATTGCGAATGACGGCGCGCGCAATCGCCGTGCGCTGCTTTTGCCCGCCCGACAGAGTGATGCCGCGCTCGCCGACCAATTGCTCGTATTTATACGGAAAATTTTCGATGTCGTCCGCCAAGCCCGCAATCGCGGCGGCACGCTTGATTTCTTCGAGTCGAGAGTCGGGAGTCGAGAGTCGAGACCCGTTCGCGC
>JALZHR010000491.1 GCA_030860665.1 Acidobacteriota bacterium | reverse complement strand
TTATCCAGTCTGCCATCCGCGGCGGCGAAAGGGTCAGATCGCCCATTCTGTGCCCGACGGCGACGATTTTTCCGTCCGGCTGCCGCAAGGCATCCCTGACGCCGAAATTAGCGATGCCGCCGATTGTTCCTTCGAGCGTGCCGTTGTTTGAATAGCGAAGCAGACGCAAATTAATCGTCTGCGGTCCTTTCGAGCTGGTATTGTGTATCTGCGCCACAGCCAATATCTTTCCGTCGGGCTGGTGAAAAGCCTTGACGACCGAATCCGCCGAGCGTGCGAACGGGTCGGTGCTAAGCGGCGGAAAATTGGTCAAAACCGTACCGTCCGTGCCGAAAGTCGGGTCGGTCTGTGACAAAACCGGCAAAGCGGTCGAAAACAAAAATAGAAAAATCAAAGCGAGTGAGCGCAAAAATAAACGGAGCATACATTTTTACCTTTCCGGGAATTGAAGACAGGGAAGTTTAACATCGAAAACATTCAGCCACAATAAAGTTTAATTGGCGGACAGGGCGGCAGCTAATTGATAGCCGTCCTTACTAAGCTTCGGCTTATCTGACGTAAGCCGAAGCAATCGGAATGTCGCCGTTTGCGCCGAACTGCACGCCGACGCTCTGTCCGTTCGATGTTTTTAAAATATAATGAACGCCGCCATCCGGTCGAAAAACGGCAAAGTCGGGTTTGCGGTCGCCGTCATAGTCGAACGGCTCGGGTATATCGCCCGTCGCGCCGAATTGCACGTATGAAAAAGCGGTATAGTCGGTCAGCACATACCACGTTCCGTTTGAAGGACGCCAGACGGCGATTTCCGTTCTGCCGTCGCCGTTGTAATCGGCGACGACCGCTTTGTCTTCGGTTATTCCGAATTGCAGAGCAACAAACTGACCGTCAGAGCTTTGCTGGATATACCAGTAGATAAAGCCGTTTTCCCGACGAATCACGGCGGCGTCGGATTTGCCGTCGCCGTCGTAATCTCCCGTGACGGGTTTATCGCCGTTCCGCCCGAAATGAAATCCGGTATAGCCGCCCGTCGAGCTGAACAAAATATACCAGTCGCCGCCCGACGGGCGGAACACGGCGCGGTCAAATTTCCCGTCGCCGTCGTAATCGCCCGGAGCGGGAATATCGCCGTTTGCCCCGAATTGAACGGTTTCGACGCAATCCATCGGCGCGCAGGCATTGAGATAAATTTTTCTGGTAATCCATTCGCCCGTCGCCGGACGAAAAACGGCTAAATCCTGATAGCCGTCGCCGTCGTAATCGCCCGGCGCAATTTGGTCATCAGCCGCGCCGTATTGACGCTCGAAAAGCTGGTTAAAAGCAGTTCTGAAAAACCATGTGCCGAGACCGGAATTGTTCGGACGATAGACGGCTATCTCGTCGTTCATGTAATGGTCGTAATTGAAAAAGTTGTTGGCGTTATTGACGGCGGAAACCGAAAGATAGCGGACAAGCGCGAGGTCATTGTAGTAGATGTCGCCGTCCGCCCCGTAAAGCAAAATTTTTCCGTCCGGCTGCTCAAACGAGCCTTCGATTATCGCCGGTTGATATGTTAAGACGAGTTGATTGCTTCTCGTGCGGCGCGAAAAGTTTTTACTGATGAACTGTCCGTTCGCGCTGTATTGCAGAATGCTAAACATATAACCGGACGAAAACAACAAATCGTAGCGAACGCCGGAAATCAGTATATTGCCGTTACTGCTGCGAAGGGCGATGCTTTGAGCGTTTTCATAACCGGATAGTGCGCCGAATTGATTTTCCCATGTCGGAGGCGCCGTGTTGATGAAAACCTCGCCGCCGGAGCCGAAACTCAAATCTTTCGCGCCGTTGACCTGGAAACGCGCCAAAACGGATAGCTGTTCGACCTGGTCGGTAGCGCCGGGCACGCGAAAAATCGAATCGAGGAGGACGAGAATTTTTCCGTCCGGCTGAAGCTCGACGTCGTCGAGTATTTCGCGCGCGCTATAACTCAAGGTCACATAACCGCCGCTGCCGAAAGTCGTATCGACCGCGCCGTTTGAATTAAATCTCGCCAGAAAAACGTCGCCCGCTCCGGGCGAGCTGAAGGCGCTATCGCCCGCCGCTAAAATTTTTCCGTCCGGCTGAATGATTAATTCTTTGGAAAGATAACCGTTATCATAAATATCGAAAAAGCCTTCGCCGTAAGGACCGAACGCCGCGTCCGGGCTTCCGTTTGCATTGTATCTGGCAACGACCGTAACGGTAACGCCGCCGGTAGCCTGCGTGGACGAATAGCCGGAGACGACGATTTTGCCGTCCGGTTGTAATTCGACGTTCGTGGCGAAATCGCGATTCGCGCCGAAACCGCGAACGATTATGCCGTTTGTGCCGAAAGTCGAATCGAGCGAGCCGTCCGCGTTAAAACGGACGATTTTCCAATCGTGACCCTGCTGCATCTGCGGGTTTTGAAATGTATAACCGGCGACGACGATTTTTCCGTCCGGCTGCCGCGCGGCGTCTGCCGCTACAAAATTGCCGTGGCTGCCGATAATCCCGGTCGGACTGGCTGACGTGTCGAGCGAGCCGTTATTAAGATAACGGAAAAGATGTGTAGTATCCCGCGCCGGGCTTTTAAAAAAGCCTTCGCGCTGGTGGGCGACCGCCAGAAGCTTCCCGTCGGGCAGATAAAACACTTTCACCGCCCGTTCTTTAGATGCCCCGCCGCCGGGGTTCGGAAAACTCGTGTAAACAACGCCGTTATTGCCGAACGTCAAATCGGTTTGCTGCGGGTGTGCCGGAACGGCGTGAAGAAACAAAAATGTAAAAATCAAAGCGAGTGAGGGCGGGAATTTGCGGAGCATAATCTTTCACCTTTCAAGTAATCGTGGATGGGGAAGTATAGCATCGAAATTCAGCGGCAACAATATTTTTATAAGCGAATCAAAAGGGCGTGCGTGACAAGCCATAAAATTTTCAATATTCTATTTGCTTGATTATCTTCAATTTATTCAAAGGAGCGGATAAGAACTTGAGCGTCTTAGTTGATAAGAATACACGCCTGATTGTGCAGGGCATTACGGGAAAAGAGGGAACATTTCATACGCAGCAGATGATTGAATACGGAACGCAGGTGGTCGGCGGCGTCACGCCCGGAAAAGGCGGCACGACGCACGAAAACGTTCCGGTTTTCAACACGGTCGCCGACGCGGTCAAAGAAACCGGCGCGAACGCTTCGGTCATATATGTTCCGCCAGCCTTTGCGGCGGACGCGATTATGGAAGCGGCTGACGCCGGAATTCCGCTCGTCGTCTGCATTACCGAGGGCATTCCGGTCGCCGAAATGGTCAAAGTCAGACGTTATCTGGAAAACAAAAACACGCGCGTCATCGGACCGAACTGCCCCGGCATTATCTCGCCCGGCAAATGCAAAATCGGGATTATGCCCGGTCACATTCACAGGGAAGGTAGAATCGGCGTCGTCTCGCGCTCAGGAACGCTGACGTATGAAGCCGTCGGGCAGTTGAGCGCTCTGGGCTTGGGACAATCGACCGCCATCGGCATCGGCGGCGACCCGATTATCGGCACGAATCACACGGACGCTTTACGACTTTTTCAAGCCGACGACGAAACCGACGCCATCGTGATGATCGGCGAAATCGGCGGAACCGCCGAAGAAGACGCCGCCGCCTTTGCCCGCGACAACGTGACTAAACCGATTGTCGCCTTTATCGCCGGGCAGACCGCGCCGCCGGGACGCCGGATGGGACACGCCGGAGCGATTATCTCGGGCGGCAAGGGCACAGCCGCCGAAAAGATGAAAGCCCTGAGCGAAGCCGGAATCCGCGTCGTCGAATCGCCCGCCGACATCGGCAAAGCCGTGCGGGAATCAATCTGAAGACAACCGGACGAAGATTTTCGAGCTTTCATAAATGAAATTTTCGCACACGTTTCGCGTCCGAATTGACGATATTGACGAGCAGGGACACGTCAACAACGTCGCTTACGTGCGCTGGATTCAGGATGTCGCCGTCGCGCACTGGTTTCACGCGACGACTGCGGAACAGCAGGCAAAAGTCGTCTGGGTAGTTCTCCGCCACGAAGTCGATTACAAGCGGCAGGCTTTTGAAAACGAGGAAATAACGGTAATTACTTGGGTCGGCGAATGGACGGCGGTCACCTGCGAGCGACTGACCGAAATCCGGCGCGGCGCGGATTTGCTCGTTAAAGCGCGAACAATCTGGTGTATGCTCGACCGCGAAACATCGAAACCTAAACGGATAACATCAGAACTAAAAGAAGTCTTTGAAACAGCGAGGCAGGTATGAAAGTTTTGCAGATTTTAGTTCTGATTTTCGGTTTGGTTGTTTTTGCAAATGCTCAAACGAAAGAAAGAACCGTTTTGACCGGGACTGTCTATGACGTAAACGGAGCGGTGATTCCTCGAATGAGCGTCGTATTTGTCAATCAAAAAGGCGAGCGTTTTGAAACGACCACAGACGAAAACGGCGGTTACTGGTATTATCTGCCGGTGTCGAAATATGAAACGATTTCAAATGCGGGCGGCAGCGATGTATCTGCAATACTAAATGAATACGAAATCACTTTTAGTAATCCCAATTCGGGATTTAGACAATTTGTCATTAAAAATTTTATTCTCGCCGGAAAAATGCAGTTAGATGTTGCACTGGCACCAAGAGCAAACCTGGAGCCCGGCATCGCCGACGGAATTTTACAAAGACAACTGAAAAAACTGCCGCAGGAACAAAATAAATCTAAAAGGAAAAAGAAAAATAATAAACGATGAGCAATTTAACATTCGGAATTATCAAGCCGGACGCCGTGCGCGCCGGAAAACAAGGGGCAATCATTCAGCGAATCCTGGACGCGGGCTTTAAAATTCGCGGAATGAAATTAATTCACCAGAGCCGCAAACAGGCGGAAGGCTTTTACGCCGTTCACCGCGAGCGCCCGTTTTTCGGCGAGCTGACCGAGTTTATGTCGAGCGGTCCGTGCGTCGTGCTGGCGCTGGAAAAGGACAACGCCGTTCCGGCTTGGCGCGAGCTGATGGGCGCGACCAACCCGGCGGAAGCCGCCGAAGGAACACTGCGCAAAGAGTTTGCGACGTCAATCGGCGAAAACGCGGTTCACGGCTCGGATTCAGAAGAAAATGCGAAGATTGAAATCGCATATTTCTTCAGCCAACTTGAATTAGTTTAAGCATAAAGGTATAAAAGTTTTCAGAAAGTTGCGAGTAGTTGCGGATAGTTGCAGGAAGTTGCGGATAGTTGCAGATAGTTGGAAGAAAGTTCAGAACTTCAATATTCCGCAACTTTCTTTTAACTATCTGAAACTTCCTGCAACTATCTGCAACTATCCGCAACTTTTTTACAAAGGACAAGAAACCAAATGAAACGATGCCCGACCTGTCAGAAAGACTTTCCCGATTCGATGCGTTTTTGCCAGACGGACGGAACGCCGCTGGTCGAACCGACCGCATCCGCGCCGCCGGATGACCCTTTTAAAACAGTGGTCGGTCAGCCGCCGCCGCTCGAAGACCCTTTTAAGACGGTAGTCGGCGGAAGCGGCAGCGCCGGGCAGCCGCCGCAGGAAAACGACATTCTGCAGCTGCCGGAAGAACCCGCCGACCCGATGAAAACGATGGTCGTCCAGACCGACGACTGGAAAAAAGCCGAACCGTCCGCGCCCGAACCGCCGAAATTCAGCGAGCCGGATTTGAATCCGCCCGCCTTCGGAGATTTAACGCCGCCCCCGCCGCCGCGCTCGACCGGCGACATCCTGGGCAGCAGCGGCGGCAGCAGCGGTTCATCTTCTGCGGAAGAGCCGCCGTCAGAGTCGCCGGGCGAACCGAAAATCAGCGATTCGCCGTTCGGTCAGCCGCCTTCGGGCTCGCCGTTCCAGTCGCCTTTCGAGCAGCAGAGAGCTTCGTTCGAGCCGCCGCCGTCGCCTTTTGACGCGCCTTCGACGCCGCCCTTCGACGCGCCGAAACCGCCGCCCTTTAAAGAGCCGGAATCGCCGTTCGGCAGCGGCAGCCAGCAATCGCCTTTCGACCAGTCGCCTTTTTCGTCGCCGGGCGCTTCGCCGCAGGCGGGCGGCGGCAGCGACCCGTTCGCCAGCAGTTCGCCGCAGGCGGAGTGGAATCCGCCGCCCGCGCCGATGCAGAACTGGCAGGACCAGAATCTGGGCGCGAACACGCCGTTTCAGCCGCCGCCCGCGGCTGCCGGGCAGAACAACACTCTGGCGGTCGTCTCGCTCGTTCTGGGAATTCTAAGCTTCTTTTGCCTGGGCATCTTCGCTTCGATTCCGGCGATTATTCTC
>JALZHR010000479.1 GCA_030860665.1 Acidobacteriota bacterium | reverse complement strand
ACACGGCGACGCTCGAAGTCAAAAACGATAAATCCAACGATTGGGAAACGCTCTATTTCGTCAAGGAAACCGACGAATGGAAAATCGCGCTCGACAAAACTTTTGAAGAAGCGATTAAGAAATCCTTTACCGACTGGAAGATGCCGGATTTCGGCAACTCCAATTCGGCGGGAAGCGGCGCGGACGATAAGTCTCCAACCGAGAAAAAACCGTAGCTTTGAAAAGTGAAAAAGTGAAAGCGTGAAAAAGTGAAAAAGCCGGTTTATTAAGAAAAAACGAAATCTTTTTCACCTTTTCGCTTTTTCACTTTTTCACTTTTTTTATTTTGTTAGGAGAAATTTTCTACAGTGGCAATAATTAGACCTTTTCGCGCTTTGCGCCCCGTCCGGGAAAAAGCAGAGCAGGTTTCCTGTGTGCCTTACGACGTTATCAACCCGGCGGAGCTGCACGCGCTGATTGAAGACAATCCGCTCAGCTTCCTGCGCGTGACGCGCCCCGAATCCGAGCTGGACGTGGCGACGGAAACCGAAGAAACGCTCGCGCTGGCGCGGCAAAACCTGCAAAAGCTGATTGACGCGAAAGTCTTCGTCCGGGAAAGCGAGCCGGCGCTGTATGTCTATCGCCTGTCGAACGGCGGCGCGCAGACGCAGACCGGCGTCGTCGCCTGCTGCTCGCTCGACGAATACGAAAAAGGCTTTATCAAAAAACACGAAAAAACGCGCGAAGACAAAGTCCGGGACAGAACCGAGCATATTCTCGCGCTGCGCGCGCAGACGGGCTTGATATTCTTCACTTTTCGCGGCACGCGGACGATTTCCGAGCTGATTGCCGAGACTATGGCGAGCGGCGAACCGCTTTACGATTTCGGCTGCCCGCAGCAAATCACGAACACCGTCTGGAAAGTTCCGGCAGCGGCGACCGCCGATTTCGTTTCCGCTTTCGCGGCGGAAGTTCCGGCGCTGTATGTCGCCGACGGTCACCACCGGCTCGAAGCCGCCGCCCGCGCACGCTACCTTCTGCAAGCCGAAAACCCGAATCACACCGGCGAGGAAGATTATAATTTCGTGATGGCGGGAATTTTTCCGGCGGAAGATTTGCAGATTCTGCCGTATAACCGCGTCGTGCGCGATTTAAACGGCTTGAGCGAAGATGATTTTCTGCAGCGTGTAAGCGAAAATTTCGTAGTCGCCGACGCCGAAAAGCCCGCGCCTGAAAACCCGAACGAATTCTGTATGTATCTCGGCGGCAAATGGCGCAAGCTGGTTTTCAGCGTCAATTTCGTTCGCGCTCCCGACCCGATCGACGCGCTCGATGTCAGCATTTTGCAGAATTATATTTTAAAAGCCATTCTCGGCATCGAAGACATCCGCACCGACAAGCGTGTGGATTTCGTCGGCGGCATTCGCGGCACGGAAGAGCTGGAAAGACTGGTCGACACGGGCGAATTTAAAATCGCCTTCTCGCTGTTTCCGACCACGGTCGAAGATTTGTTTCAGGTCTCGGACGCCGGAGAAATTATGCCGCCGAAATCCACCTGGTTCGAGCCGAAATTAAGAGACGGGCTTTTGATTCATTTGATTTAGAGAAGAATTAGCAGGGATAACAGGATGAACGGGGATAAAAAGATTTTTATTTAATTATCCTTGTTCATCCTGTTATTCCTGCTAATTTTCAGCTTAGCGAAATGAGCTTCTGAATCCGCGCGCGCAGTTTCGAGTCTTTCTCGGTCTGCAAAATGCTTCTCAGAATCGGCTCGTAAAACCTGCCGTGCTTCTGCAAATTCCTCAGCGCTTCCTCGCGCGTTTGAGCCGAAGCGGATTTCAAGAGCTTGATTTGTTTTCGCACGCTCTCTTCCGTTTCCGGCGTGATGATTTCGGCGCGCCCGACTAAAACACGGACGATTTCCTGCGGCTTCGGCTCAACCCGCAAAGGCAGAATTTCGCCGGTCGCTTTGGTCGGCAGAACGTAGAAAACGCGCAAGCCTTCTTCAAACCACGAATCCCGCCACGTTTTTATCATCGCTCCGGCTTCTCTGGCGTAGAGACCTTCGGCAATCAGAATTTTTTCGAGCTTCGTCAGAACTTCATCCAGCATTTGCGAAGTTTCGGGACGCTCGACAATCGCCCCTTGCGCGCCGAGCGATTCGACAAAGCGAAAGCCGATTTTTCCGCCGCGATTTTCAAAGACGACGAGATTTCTGATTTCGCCCGCGCCGTTGTTCGCCAGAGTTAATTTTCCGGCGTTCAATGTCGCGCTTAAAGGCAGGCTGAAATCGCCGACGCCGCGATAAAACAGAAATTTTTCCCTTTCGATTCGGGTTTTATCGGCGTTGCAGACCTGCACGGGAACGGCGTCCGTCTCGCGCGCCGGGTAATAATGGCTGTCCGAAGCCTCGCGCGGGTAATCCGGTTTTTCGCCGGGCAAAAGCTTAATCGTTCCCCAGTTGATGCCGCGCCCCGCGTCTCCGGCGGTCTGTTCCCCGGCGAAATTGCCGTTGACGAGGCTCGCCTGCGGATACCATTCGGTGATTTGACCGCGCGGGAAATCGACGCTGACGGAAACTTCCGTTTCTCTCGCCGTATAAAAATAAATAACCGGCGTTTCCATCCGCACTTTGGCGACGACGTTTCCCTTCCGGCTGGAATCGAATTTCGCGCCGTAAGTTCCGCGATAACCGTCGTCGCTCTCGCGCGTGTAAACGAACTGCGGCAAATCGCTCGCGCCGTTCAGAGGTCGCCAGTCGAGCGCCGCGCCGTTTTTTCCGGCAATCGAGGTGAAAGTTCCCCATTCGTGAACGATTAAATCATCCGGCGAGGACAGCGCCAAGGGCGGCGATGCGGGCGTCGCTTCAATTTTGTGCGGCGCGCTGAAATCAAGGAGAGTTAGACTTAAAACCAGATAACTGGCGACGGTTAAAACAAACAAGCTGCGTTTCATATTTTTCTCCTTATTCAGCCGCAGAGAGCAAAGAGAAACACGGAGAGAAAGCATTAACAGAGGTTGCAGGATAGACAGGGATTACAAAGAATCTATTTCTTATCCGTGTTTATCCTGCAATCCCTGTTAATTTCCTTCTCAAAAATCTCCGTGCTCTTCGGCGGCTGATTTTCTTCATTCAAACCAGACGTTCTCGATTTCCGTCCACCAGCGGTCGAGCATTTTTTTATCCAGCCGCAAAACGCCTTCGCGCGTGACACCGGCGGGCGGTTTTACGTATTTTGCGAGCGAGTCGAAAACCTTTTCGCGCTCGTTTTCCGGCACGCGCGGAAGCAGATGCCAGAGCGTCAGCGAATCATACAGGCTCGCCTCTCTGATAATCACTCGCAGCGCATTGCTTCCGCCGTTTTCAAAATCGAATCGCTGAACCGCTTTCTGAAATTCCAGTGAAGCGTCGTCGGAAAAAGGCGTTCCCAAGCCTTTTCCGCGCCGCGTGAAACAAATCGCGCCCGCCGGAACGATTGATTCGCGCCCGCCGCGCTCGAGCGCGACGAAGCCCGAGGTCACGTGCAGGCGGCTGTTGCCCGCCGCATCGACTTCGAGCGTATACTCGCAGCCCAAATCGACCGCCACCGCCGACGGCGTATCGACGATGAAAAGGCGCGGCGGCGCGAAAATCTTCGCCTGCATCAGCCCGCGCTCAAGCGACAGCCGGTGCTCGGTCGATTGAGTTTTGACGAGCCGCAGGCGCGAATTCGGCGCAACTTCGACCTGTCCGATATTTGAAACCTGAACCCGCGCGCGGGAATTAGCGTCCGTTTCGAGAAACTGCCCGACCGCCAGCTTTCCCTTTTCGGCAATCGCTTCGTTTCCGGCTTTCGGCATTCCGGCGATTGCCTCGACGTTCCACGCGGGCAAATTATTTCCGCCAATCAACGCGTCCGGCGGATTTACAACCCCTCGATTCGGAACGGCTTTCGGCAAAATTTCGACGCTGCCCGGACTCGCGTTTTTCGGCTGCTCCTGAATATTCGGATTCGCGCCCGGCGGCGAAATAATATTTGAGCCTGAGTTCGATAAAATTTGCGCGTCGATGTTTTGATTCGGCGCAGCTTCGCCCGGCGGCGTTTCGACATCGGCGGTTCGGCTGAACGCCGGTTCGTTTCTCGCGATTCCCGCCGGCTCGCTTTTCCGCAAGCCGAAATAAACGGCGGCTGTTATCAAACCGAAAACAATCAGCAAAGCCGCAACGGCGGCAACGGGCAAGCCGCGCGGGCTGAAAAACGGGAAAGCCGGAATTTTTGAAGCGGTTTGACGTTGAGGCTTTTCGTCCAGAGCATTTTCTATCTCGCTCCACAAATTTTCGGGCGCGTCCGAGCGTTTCAGGTGGCTTGCCAGCGCCGCGCCGAGCTTTATCCGGTCGTGCTCGTCGCGGCATTTTTCGCACTGCAAAAGATGCTCGGCAAGCGCCTGCCGCTCGTCCTTCGGCAATTCCTGATTGAGGTATGCTGAGAGTTTTTCTTTTATGTGTTTATCCTGTTGCATTTTTACTACTAATTTTCACTCACTACAGAGAAGAAATTAACCGGGATGGCAGGATAAACAAGGATGAAAGGAAATTGATTTCAATCCCTGTCAATCCTGTCATCTCTGTTAATTCTTTCAAAAATTTCTGACCTTAAATTTCATCCTTCAAATGCCCTAATTTGCCAGCCAGCATCTTGTGACCGCGATTCAGCCGCGACGCCACCGTTCCGGTCGAGCAATCCAGAATCCGGGCGATTTCTTCATACGAAAGACCTTCGACGTATTTCAGCAGAATCGGCAGGCGAAATTTCGGTTTCAGCCTGGCGACCGCCTTCTGCACCTCGTCGCAGATTTCCTTTCGATAAACTTTTTCGTCCTGCGTTCGTTTCCCGCCGCCGCCGAAAACTCCGAGAAAATCGGTCAGCGACAGCAGCGGGCGCGCCTTTCGCGCTTCGTCCAGACAGGCGTTGACCGTGATGCGGTAAAGCCACGTCGTAAATTCCGATTGCCCGCGAAACTCGCCCAGGCGCCCGTAAATTTTCAAAAAAACCTGCTGCGTGACGTCTTTCGCCAGTTCTTCGTCGCCGCCGAAAAAATTCAGGGCGACGGAAAAAACCCGCTTTTGATTTCGGACGTAGAGCGACTCGAAAGCCCGGCGGTCGCCGCTTCGGCAAGCCGCGAGCAATTCCTGTTCGGTTCGGGTTTCAGTCGTCGTCAAGGCGAATCGCTCCATTTCGATTTTCAAAGATTCTACTCCGTTTTTCTCGTCATCGCCCAGACGTCGTTGCTGTAAACGAATTTTATCTCGCCGTTCGGCTCGGTATATGAAAACTTGCCGCCCGTCATAAACAGCTTGTCGTCGAAAACCCACGCGGCGACCGCGCCGCGCGGCGTCCACGGCGCGGATTGCCGCCGCCAGTTGATGCCGTCGTCGGAAACGTAAAGCGCGCTGTCGAATCTGCCGTCGTTGCGGTTCGCGCCGATGAGCCATAATTTTTCGTCGAAAACCACGGCGGTTCCGCCGATTTGCCCGGGCGAATTTATTTTCTCCTCAGTCCAGTTTATGCCGTCCTGAGACGTCCAGACTTCGCGCCCGGCGTTCGGATTGTTCACCTTATCGCCGTCGATGACGCCGCCGCCAATCAGCCAGAGGCGGTCTTTGAAGACAATTACGCGCGCGGTGCGCGGCGTCCACGCCGTTTTTTCAGCCACGCGCCGCCAGTTTACGCCGTCCTCGGAATTCCAGACGTCGTTGTGATAATTTTTGCCGTCCCAGCCGCCAACGAGCCAGATTTTATCCTTGAAAACGACCGCGCCGTAGAAAACTCTTTCCGGCAGATTCGATTTTTCGGCGAGCGTTTCCCAGCTTCGGAAATCGCGCGTGCGGGAAATTTTTGAAGTTAATTTCATATTCAGATAATTTCCCTGCATCGTGCCGAGTGCGTAAATCGCGTCTTTAAACTGGATGAATTTCTGATACGCCGGATTCAGACCGACGCTTGGCAAATTGGCTTTCGTCCAGTTTTTTCCGTCCTTTGAAATCCAGCCTTCGCCGTAAAGCGCGCGCATCTCGCCGTCCATCACGAAAACCGGGTAGCCGTAGCCCTGCGGATAGGCGGCGCTTTTCGTGATTTCATTCCAGACGTATTCGCTCGCGCTTTTTGAGGCGCAGCCGAAAGCGCTCGCGCAGCAGAGACAGATAAATATAAATAAAAAGCCGGTAATTTTAGTCATAATCTTTCTCCCGTCAGCTCAGCAATTTTATGTCGCGCACGCCGCGCAGAATACCGTCAGCGCCTTTTTCAAGCTTCAGAATCGGGTTGAAGCCGCCGCGCCTGCCCGCCTGGATGCGTTCCTGAGCGGTAATAAACCTGTCGCCTTCAAACAAAATCGAGTCAATCCAGTTTTCCCTGAAATCTTTTCCGGTCAGAGTCATATGAACGTGCGCCGAGATAGTCTGGCTCGGATAAGACGCCGGGCGTATCGAGCTGAATTCGTAACGCCCGCGCGCGTCCGTCAGCAGCCAGCCGCGAAAATGACCGTGTTTAGGCTCGCCCGCGCCTCTGCCGTAATAGCCTTCCGCGTCGGTGTGATAAAAATAAATCAGGACGTTCGGCGCGGGAGTTTTGCCGTCAGCCTGATAGACCGTTCCCGAAATAATCATCGGCTCGTCGCGTTCGGATTTCTTCGCCAGAGAGATTTTCCACGAAACATTGTCGGGCGCGGTGAACGCGCCCATTCCTTCCGTTCCGGCGGGCGCGGCGTTTTTTCTTATCAAGGTCAGCAAATCGCTTTCGCTTTTCTGCGCCAGCGCATCGCCTTTGCAGTTAAGCAGCAACGGGAAGGCGAGCGCGGCGAGCGACGCCTGTTTCAAAAAACTGCGGCGGCTTTCAATTTGTTGTTCGATTCGATTCATTTTCTTCTTCTGCTCCTTTCAAATTGCTTACTTAATCGAACATTAGACGGGCGGCGATAAAATTTTCTTCCATTTATTTTTAAAAATTTGTTGCGCGCCGAAATTTGCCTTATATTTGCTTTAGCTACAGCAGCTACGGCTTATGCTCGAAACCGAAAGACTCGTCCTGCGGCGCTTTACCGAAAACGACATCGACGCGGTTTTCGCTCTTAGAAGCGACGCCGGGATGATGCGTTTTATCCGCGCGCCGCAGGGACGACAGGAAAGCGTCAAATGGCTGCGGCTCGTTTCGAGCCTCTGGCAAAGCGACCGCATCGGCTTTTGCGCCGTCGTCGAAAAGGCTTCGGGCGCACTGATAGGCTGGTGCGGTCTGTGGCGGTTGAAGGAAACGGGCGAAACGGAAATCGGCTACGCGATTGCGCGCGAGTTTCAGGGAAAAAATCTGGCGAGCGAAGCCGCCGCGGCGTTTCTCGTTTATGGATTCGAGACGCTGAAACTCGATAAAATCGTCGCCGTCGCCGCGCCGGAAAACACGGCTTCGCGCCGCGTGATGGAAAAGCTCGGGATGAAGTTCGACTACGTCGGCGAATTTTACGGGCGCGATTTGGTTCACTATTCAATCAGTCGAGAGTCTTGGGTCGAGAGTCGAGAGAAAGGCAATTAACCTTCGACTCTCGACC
>JALZHR010000439.1 GCA_030860665.1 Acidobacteriota bacterium | reverse complement strand
GTGATGCTCGATTTAAACCCGCCGCCGGTTAACCTGAAATTATACGGCAAACGACGGCGCGAGATGTTACAGCCGTGTAACATTCGGAAAAAAAGAGCGTCGAAAATCGTTCGGTCGTAAGACTATTTAAACGAAATTTGTTATATAATTCAACGCGTGGACACTTCGATTCTTCCGCCGACGAAAAAAGGCAGGAACTATGAAATAAAAGCGCTCGGCTTGCGCGATTTCGCGGGCTTAAAGCGCGACGACGAAACGCTGAACCCGTTCGAGCTGGCGCGCTACGCCAAGCTTTTGGTCGTCACCTTTGAGCAAATCGAGCCATTTCTGACCGAAGAGACGCTGAGGCATCTAATCATCGACGGCAAAAACGCGTGGTCGGGCGGCGCGTGCTCGCAGGCTCTGCCCGACGGCAGAAAGCTCATCGTCCTGAACCCGACGCACGGCGAAAACCGCCAGAATGCGACGCTGATGGAAGAAATCTGCCACGTTTTTCTCGGGCACAAGCCGAGCAAGCTGGCGATAAAAAACGTCAATAAACACGGTCAGCCGATTGCGCGCGAATATCAGGAAGCGGTCGAGGAAGAAGCCTATTCGGTCGGCGCGGCGGCGCTCGTCCCTTACACGGCATTGAGAAGAATGGTCGGTGAGGGCAAAACGTCCAGAGAAATCGCCCGCCATTTCAACGTCAGCCGCGAGCTGGTCGAATACCGCATCAAAGTCTCGCGCCTGTGGGACGAGTATGCGAGAAGAGTCGTGAGCGGATAGAATGAGGCAGAAGCCCGCGCGTCAGCAAGGGCGCAAAAGCGTTCGCGCATTAAGAGATTATATATAAATGAATTTTTAAATACTCAAAACACTCCGCCTAGAAAATGAATTATGAATACGATTATAATCACTTTCCTTTAGCTTATTTAATAACCTTACGTTGTTATGGGACGCGGCTGCACGGCGATGAAAAATCGGCAGTTGACCGTCACGGTTATAATGTATACGGGACTGCGCGGCGAGATACGAATTTAAAGCTTGAAAATATGATGCGGGAGGAAATGAAACAAAAACCTTTCGTATATTCAGACAGTCAGCGGAAGATTGTCGAAGAAGCCATCACCGAAGTTTGCAAATATCGCGATTATGATTTAAAAGCCTTAAACGTCAGGAGCAATCACGTTCACGCGGTCGTTTCTGCACAAATCAAACCGGAATTAATCATTGATTCTTTTAAAAGCTATGCGACAAGAAAATTGCGCCGGAATTTTATGATTGGTAATGACACAAAAGTTTGGGCGCGCGGCAGAAGTCGCAGATATTTGTGGAAGCCGCAACAGGTCGCTTTAGCTATCGAGTATGTTTTATATGGACAAGGCGATATAATTGCTGATTTGAATATTGATTAAGAGTTTTGCGCCCTTGCTGACGCGCGGGCTTCTGCCTTTTCTGAAAATGAGCGAATCGTTTCATCAAAATACTGCGATAAACAAGAATCTGACCGTCGTCGATAAGCTGCGGATGCTTTTGGACATTACGAAAACCATCAGCCGCTCGCTGGATTTGGACGAAGTTTTAACGCTCGTGATGGACACGCTCGATTCGGTGATTCATTACGACGCGGCAGGAATTTATCTTATCGAGCACGACGCTGACGGAGAAAATCCGTATATTTTCAAATCGAAAGTTTATCGCGGCTACGAGATAACCTTTGATTTGGTCGAGCCGCGCCTGAGAATGGGCGAAGGCTTTATCGGCTACGTCGCGCAGACGGGCGAATCCATCATCTGCGACGACGTCAGCCGCGACGCGCGCTATTTTCACGCCCGCGGGCGCACGAAATCCGAGATGGTCGCGCCCATTATCTCCAATCAGGAAGTCATCGGCGTTTTCGACCTCGAAAGCGACGAGCTGAACGCCTACACGCAGGACGATTTGGCACTGCTGCAAATGCTCGCCTCACAGGTCGCCATCATCATCGAAAAAGTAAAGCTCCACGAAGAATTAGTCGAAAAGAAACGCATTCAGGCGCAGCTCGAAGTCGCCCGCCAGGTTCAGCTGGAACTTTTGCCCGACGAAGACCCGCATCTGCAGGGCTTCGACATCAGCGCCTATATTTTCCCGACCGACGAGGTTTCCGGCGATTACTACGACTGGGTGAGAATCTTCGACGACCAAATCGGCATCATCGTCGCCGACGCCGTAGGAAAGGGAATTCCGGCGGCTCTGTTGATGGCTTTCCTGCGCGCCTCCTTGAGAAGCGGCGTCCAAATCGGCTACGCGCCGCACATCGCGATGGCGAAGGTCAGCAACCTGCTCTGGGATTCAATCGAAGACCATCAATTCATCACCGCCATTTACGGCATTCTGGACGATACGAACAAAACCTTCGTCTTCTCGAACGCCGGGCATAACCCGCCCGTTCTGGTCAAAGCGACCGGCGAATACAAATTCGTCCAATACGGCGATTTGCCGCTCGGAATGTTTCGCGGAATGCGCTACCACCAGCATTTCCTTCGCCTCGACCGCGGCGACGTTCTGGTCATCTACACCGACGGCATCACCGAAGCCGCCTGCGCCGACGGCGAAGAATACGGGCGCGAACGCTTAGCCAAAAGAATCGCCGAAGGAATAAATCTATCGGCAAAAGAACTGATTGATTTTATTTATCGAGATGTCGTTCACTACTCCGCCCGCAAATGCCTCGACGACGACGGAACGCTTTTTATCGTGAAAAGATTAGACCTTTAGTTGCATTAATTATTTTGTTCATCTAATTCATTATTATCTTCTTTAGTTTGCTCAATTTCTTCTTCACTGATGTTAAACCAGCCCATAAAGTTGAAGAAAGACTTTTATTTGCTGCAATACTCTAAAATTACTTCCGTTATCCACAAGAAACTTGAATCTCTCAAGCTCAATTCTTCCTTGCCTTATTCACTATCTTTCGTGTATGATATTCGTTTGCTGAAAGGCGCAGGGTGGTTCACGGTGGGTTCGCGCCCACTTTTTATTTTGGCGGGAAAGCGGTAGGGAAATGAATAAGCTGGTTATTGCGGAACGGGTTCGGGAGATTGCCGCCGAGGCGGCGGGGAAGAACAATCTTGAGCTGGTTCACGTGGATGTCGTCGGGACGTTGAAAAATCCGACGGTCAGAGTTTTTATTGATAAGCCGGGCGGCGTTTCGGTCGGGGATTGCACGCAGGTCAGCCGGCAGATGGAAGCGGTGCTGGACGCGGAGGATTTTATTTCTTCGGCTTACGTGCTGGAAGTTTCCTCGCCGGGCTTGGAGCGCGAGCTTTACAGCCTGCGGGATTTTGAAAAATTCAGCGGAAATCTGGCGAAGGTCAGAACGCACGAGCCAATTAACGGGCAACGAAATTTTCGCGGGAGAATCAAACATATCGACGGCGAAAACATCATTTTTGAAGACAAAACTAACGGCGAAGTTAGTTTCCCTTACAACCTCGTAGCAAAAGCTAATTTAGAGATTGATTTAGAACAAGAGTTTAATAGAAACGCAAAACGCTGAATGCAAAACGCAAAATAAAAGGAATATTTAATTTTGCATTTTGAATTTTGAATTTTGCATTGACGAATTATGACATCAAGCATCGGGCAAAGCATTGACGCATTGTGCACGGAACACGGTCTCGACCGTAATATGATTATCGAGGCGATGAAGGACGCTGTCCGCGCGGCGGCGCGCAAGCAGTTCAAGGCGCAGGACAAAACCGGCGAAAGCATCCAGGTCGATTGGAACAACGACGAGGGAATGATTGAGATTTCGGCGCAGAAAGAAGTGGTCGAAACGGTCGAAAATCCGCAAAGCGAATTGTCTCTTGCCGAAGCGCAGGAGCTGGCGGGCGAAGACATCGAAATCGGCGATATGCTTTTGCTGCCCTTGCCGACCGAAGATTTGGGACGCATCGCGGCGCAGACGGCGAAACAGATTCTCGTCCAGAAAGTGCGCGAGGCGGTGCGCGAAAAAGTTTACGACGAATATATCGACCGCAAGGGCGAGCTGATAAACGGCACGGTCAAACGCTTCGAGCGCGGCGATATGATTATCGACCTCGGCAACAATCTGGAAGCCGTCCTGCCGCGCCGCGAGCAGGTCAGAAGCGAAAACTGGAATCAGGGCGAGCGCATCCGCGTCGTCATCGCCGAAGTCACGAAAGACCCGAAAGGTCAGCAGATTATCGCCTCGCGCGCGTCGGCTGAGCTGCTGAAACGATTGTTTGAGATGGAAGTGCCGGAAATTTACGACGACACGGTCGTGATTAAATCCGCCGTCCGCGAGCCGGGCGACCGCGCGAAAATCGCCGTCGCGTCGAACGAGAAGGACGTCGACCCGGTCGGCGCGTGCGTCGGTATGAAAGGCTCGCGCGTGCAGTCGATTATCAAGGAGCTGCGCGGCGAAAAAATCGACATTATCGAGTGGTCGGAAGAGCCGTCCGTGTTTGCGGCAAACGCTCTTTCTCCGGCAAAAGTCAGCCAGGTGCGCATCGTCGACATCAACAAGCGCAAGATGGAAGTCATCGTCACCGAAGACCAGCTTTCACTGGCAATCGGTAAAAAAGGTCAGAACGTGCGGCTGGCGACGCGGCTCGTCGGCTGGGACATAGATATTGTCAGCGAAGAAGTTATCAAGAAGGAAATCGCCCAGCAGATGGGCAGGATGATGGCTTCGGGCGAAGCCGTCCCGGTCTCGGCGCTCGAAGGCGTCACCCCGGCGCAAGCCAACGAGCTGAAGGAAAAAGGCGTCAACGACGTCGAAACGCTGGCGGCGATATCGGTCGACGATTTGGTCGATATGCTTGACATCAGTCTCGACCAGGCTGAGAGAATCCTCGGCGCGGCGCAGGCGGTCGTCAATGCGAAAGTCTCCGCCGCCGCCGCTGCTGCTCCGGCAGACGGCGATGAAGGCGACGAGTCGGCGGGAGAGATTCAGGACGAAACGACCGAAGAAACCGGCGAAACCGCCGAATCTCCGGCGGATGACGCAGAGGCTTCGGGAAACCCGGAAGCGGGAAACGGGGCGTCGGCGGCGACAGCAGATTCTGAGGCGACCGAAACCGGCGCGGCTTCGGTGGAAGAAACACGACAATGACGGCGAAGATAAGGGAACGCGGCGCGGTGAAAAGTTAGATAATTTTCCGCTTTCTCTTTGGCAAAACTCACCGCATTCAGCAGCAGCAGCTAGTAGAACAGAGAGAAAGCAACCATTATGACCCTATTAGGCAATAAAGTTCGTGTCTACGACTTAGCCAAAGAATTAAAGCAGGATACCAAACGCATCATCGAAGAATTGCGGCGCGAAGGTGCGGATATCAGCGTGCCTTCAAACTCGGTGAGTAAAGAGCTGGCGGAAAAAATCCGCAATCGCTATTTCCCGAAAAAAGAAGTCGCGCCCGTGCGCACCATCAAAGTCATCAAGAAAACCACTGCCGCTCCGTCAGCAGCGGAAGAGATGCCTTTAGAAGCGGAAATTCCCGCCGTTCATCCGGTCGAAACCGCAGCTCCGGCAATCGCCGCGCCTCCGACGGTCGAAGAAAACAAGGAAGAAAAAACTATCACAGCAGCACCCGTATTAGCCGAAGACGACAAGCCGAAAGTCTTCAATCGCACGATTAAGCTTGCCAAGAGAGTCCCTGCGGCGGCGACCGCCGAAACGGAAACGACGACCGCAGCAACCGCAGCGCCAGCGCCGCTGCCGGTCGATGAAGAAAAAATCGAGCCGGTAGTAGTTGAAGACACGCCGCCGGTCGAGGAAACCGTCGAAGCAGCGCCGGTCGAAGAAGTCATCGAAGCGCCGCCCGCCGAACCGGCTGCGGATGCTGCTTCTCCGGTTGTGAAGGAAGCGCCGCCCGCCGCCGCTGCTCCGCCGACGGCACCGCCCGTGGCAGCGCCGCCGCAGCTCGCGCGCCCGACCGGCGGAACGCAGGTCAAAAAACTCGTCCTGAACAAAAAGGCTCTGGAATCGGGTATCAAGCAGGGCGACCGGATCGTCGCGCCGCCTCCGCCGCCCCAGCCGCAGCAGCAGCAAAAACTCGAAAAAGGTCAGCCGGTCGGCAGAGGCAACGACAGAGACCGCCGGAATTTAAGAGACGGCGGCAGAAAACCCGAATTCCGCGGCACGCCGGGCGAAACCGCCACGCCGCAGACCGTCTACACGCCGCCGCCCGACACGCGCAAGCAGGGACGCCGCGGCGCGGTAAAAAAAGGTCCCGACCGCCGCAACGACGGCGCGAAAGGCGGGCGCTTCGAGGAAAGAGAACTCGACTTCCAGCGTCCGCGCTCGATTGAGGAGCGGATTCTCGACCAGGTCGGCAAAAGCACCGCGAGCGATTTGAAACCGGCGCGACTGGTCGAAGGCGCGACCGTCCGCGAGTTTGCCGAAAAGCTCGGCATCGTCCCGAAAGACGTCGTCCAATTGCTGATTAAACGCGGCGTTTTCGCCACGCTCAACCAGCCGATCGGCGAAAAGCTCGCGCACGAGCTGGGCGAGCAGTTCGGCTACAGCGTCAGCTTCGTGCCGTTTGAAGAGATGGTCGTCGAGCAGGAGTTCGAGGAGCTGATAGCTGCCGACAGCGACGATGTCGAGGTGTCGCGCGCTCCGGTCGTGACCGTGATGGGACACGTCGACCACGGTAAAACCTCGTTGCTGGACGCGATTCGCTCGGCTAACGTCGCCGAAGGCGAGGCGGGCGGAATCACGCAGCACATCGGCGCATACAGCGTTTTCGTGCCGAATCCGGATAATCCGGCGGAGCCGCGCCGCGTCGTCTTTTTAGACACGCCCGGTCACGAAGCGTTTACGATGATGCGTGCGCGCGGCGCGAAAGCGACCGACATCGTGATTCTGGTCGTCGCGGCGGATGACGGCGTGATGCCGCAGACTATCGAAGCGGTCGAGCACTCGAAAGCCGCCGGTGTGCCGATTATCGTGGCGATTAACAAGACCGATAAACCGGACGCCAACCCGGACAAGGTGAAACAGGGACTTGCCGGACTCGGGTTGCAGCCGCAGGATTGGGGCGGCGATACGGAAATGATTCCCGTTTCGGCGAAAAAGCGCCAGAATCTCGACACGCTGCTCGAAACCGTTTTGCTGCAAGCCGACATTATGGAGCTGAAAGCCAGCCCGACGCGGCGCGCCTCGGGCGTCGTGCTCGAAGCCAAGCTCGACAAAGGGCGCGGCTCGGTGGCGACGGTTCTGGTTCAGCAGGGAACTCTGCGCGTCGGCGACCCGTTCATCGTCGGGCAGGTCAACGGTAAAGTGCGCGCGATGTTCAGCGACCGCGGCGAGCCGGTGACGGAAGCCGTGCCCGCGACGCCCGTCGAAGTTTTAGGCTTGCAGGGAATGCCGCAGGCTGGCGACACTTTCCAGGTCGTCGCCAACATCGACCAGGCGGTCACCATCGCCGGTCAGCGCCAGATGAAGGCGCGCCAGGCGGCGATGCTGAAAACGACCAAGCGCGGTATCGAATCGCTCGGTCAGGCGGAAGTCAAAGAACTGCTCGTCATTCTCAAAACCGACGTGCAAGGCTCGGTCGAAGTGCTGCGCGCGACGCTCGAAAAACTTTCGACCGAGAAGGTCAAGGTTCGCGTTATCCGCGCCGGCGTCGGTGCGATTAACGAATCCGACGTTCTGCTCGCCTCGGCGACGCAAGCCGACAACACGCAGACTGCGGTGGTCATTATCGGCTTCAACGTGCGCCCGGAAGCGCGCGCGGCGGAAGTGGCGAAACAGGAAGACGTCGATATTCGCCTGCACTCAATCATTTACAAGATTGAAGAGGAAATCAAAGCGGCGCAAATCGGAATGCTCGACGCGATTGAAAGAGAAGTCATTCTCGGCAAGGCGCTGGTTCAGGAAGTCTTCAGAATCTCGCGCGTCGGAACCGTGGCTGGCTGCCGCGTCACCGACGGCGTCATTCGCCGCCAGGCTCGGGCGCGTCTGATTCGCGACGGCGTGGTCATCTGGGAAGGCGACATCGACTCGCTGCGTCGCTTTAAGGAAGACGTCTCGGAAGTCCGTACCGGCTTTGAATGCGGCATCGGTCTGGTCAATTTCAACGACATCAAGGTCAGCGACGAAATCGAAGCCTACATAATTGAGAGAGTCGCGGCAACCGAACTTTAAAAGGATAAAGGATAAAGGCGAAGGGATAAAGTAAAGAAATTTTCGCCTTTGTCCTTTCGCCCTTACCCTTTAAAAATATGCGTCGACCCGAAAGATTTGCGGAAACACTGCGCGAAGAAATTACGGAGATTGTCGGTTACGAACTCGCCGACCCGCGAGTTCAATCGGCTACGGTAACGGAAGTGCGTCTTTCGGAGAATATGCGCGAGGCGAAGGTTTACGTTCTCGTCGAGGGCGCTGAAAACGAGATTCTCGAAGCGATGAAGGCGCTGCATCGCGCGGAAAAATTCGTCCGCCAGCAGATAACCTTAAATTTAAATCTGCGCCACGCCCCGCAGATTCATTTCGTCCGCGACACGGTCGAAGAGCGCGCCGCGCGCATCGACCAAATTTTAGAAGAAATAAAGGAAAATAGTCCGGCGAGTCCTGAAAGTCTGGAGAGTCCGGGGA
>JALZHR010000425.1 GCA_030860665.1 Acidobacteriota bacterium | reverse complement strand
AGCCCAGGCGGTCGGCTTACTGACCGAAAACGAAACTGTCGGCGGCGTCAAAGCCCGCGACGAAAACGGCGAAATCAAAGAAATTCCGGCGGATTTGACGATTGACGCGACCGGACGCGCGCGGGTTCTGGGAAAACTGGCTGAGAAGGAGTTTCAGCGCAAAGGTGCGGGCGGGAAATTACGAACTGCGAATTACGAATTGCGAATTACGGAAAATCTTCAGCGCTCGAAGCCGAAAGACCGTAAGCCGAAATTAATCGGTTTTAAAACGCATCTGAAAAACGCGGAAATCGAAAGCGGCGTCTGCGAGATTTATTTTTTTCGCGGCGGTTACGGCGGCTTGAGCCGCGTCGAGAATAATCTGGCGAATCATTGTTTTCTGATTCAATCGGAAATCGTCAAAGAATTCGGCGGCGACGCGGAAAAAATCGTGCGCGAAATCGTTTTTCAAAACGAGCGCGCCGCGCAGATGATGAAAAACGCCGGGGCTGTTTTCGATTGGCTCGCGGTTTCGGTCGACGGCTTCGGCGCGCGGGATTTGAATCCCGCGCCGCATCTGTTGGCAATCGGCGACGCGGGCGCGTTTATCGACCCGTTTACCGGCAGCGGAATGCTGATGGCGCTGGAAAGCGCCGAGCTGCTGGCGGAAAGCGTCGCGGAGAATAACTTTTCGCCCGAAAAAATCGCGGAAGATTATAAATGGCAGCACGCCCGGAAATTTCGCAAAAGACTTTTCGTCTCGTCGCTGATGCGGCGCGCGGCTTTTGCGCCGAGCCTCGCAAAATCGGTGATTTCCGCTTTGAGTATGAGCGAAAAAGCGCGGGAAATGCTGGCGCGGGCGACGCGGGCGCGGGCGCTCGATTCATAAAAAATACAAATATTTCTCTTAAGCCGCGTTTAATGTCGTGAAAATGCGGTTTTTTGCTTGATTTACGATGAGATTTGCGCTACAAACCTTAAAGTCATCATTTCTAAGAAATTACTGGTCAGCCTGAAGAAACACAATACGCATCCCCAATCCGTTTTTGCATCGGGCTGACGGCAATTATAAAAATTTAGCCAAGGAGAAAGAGAGTAATGAGAGCGTTTTCTTTGCGATTTAGGACTGTTGTCGGCAGGTTTTTGACGCTGGCGATGGTCACGCTCGTTTTTGCCGGTGCGGCATTTGCGCAGGCTCAAGCCAGCTCGGCGGACTTGAACGGAACCGTCACCGACCCGACCGGCGCGGTCGTTCCCGGCGCTACCGTCACGGCGCGCGATACGGCGACCGGCATCGCGCGCACCGCCACCAGCGACGAATCGGGCGAATACAAATTTATCGGCTTGCCGCCGAGCGATTACGAAATTACGGCGGAAGCCAGAACCTTTAAAAGAACCGTCATCCCGTCGGTCAGGCTGACCGTCGGACAAAATGCGGAATTAACCATCCGCCTCGAAGCCGGCGCGGAAACCGCCTCGGTCACCATCACGGGCGGAGACGTCGAGCTGGTGGAGACGACGCGGACGACCGTTTCCAGCACAATCGACCAGCAGAGAATCGAAAATCTGCCTATCAACGAGCGCAGCGCGACCGGCTTTGCGCTGACGATTTCGACCGTCGGGCGCGACAACGGTCGCCCCATCGGACCCGCACCGACGTCGGGCTTGAACATCGGCGGGCAGCGCGGGCGCTCGACGCTCGTGCAGGTCGACGGCGCGGACTTTACCGACAACTCGATTAACGCCGCGCGCACGACCGTTTCGCAGGAAGCGGTGCAGGAATTTCAGGTCGCGACCAACTCCTACGCGCCCGAATTCGGACGCGCGACCGGCGGCATCATCAACGTCGTCACCAAGCGCGGAACGAACGAATTTACCGGCAACGTATTCGGATTTATCCGCGATAAAAGCATCCAGGCGCGCAACCCGTTTGCGCCTTTTAAAACGGCTTTCACGCGCACGCAATACGGCGCGACACTGGGCGGACCGCTGCTGAGAGACCGCTCGTTCTTTTTCGCTTCGTTCGAGCGCCGCCAGCGCAACGAATCGGGATTTTTTACCAGCAACGTATCGCAGGGCTTGGGCGCTTCGGCGACGATTCCGGTGATTCCGGGCGTCAATCCGGTGGCGCGGACTTTCAATAATCTGACGCCGCAGCAAGCCGCCGCCATCAACGCACTGATTGCGACCGGCAATCCGAACAACATCTGCGCGGCGCGCGCTTACGCGTTTTTCGCTTCGAGCGGCGGGCAGACGGCTTTGACCGGCGTCAACCCTTTGAGCAGCCCGAACGACGGCAGCGCCTGCCCGGCGATTACGCCGATTGGTCCCGGCGTTATCGGTCCGCGTTTTCTGCTGACGGGCGCGCCGATTCCGCTCAACACCGTCAACGCGCAGGGGCAGCCGATTGCGTTTCGCCCGCTGCTGGGCTTGCAGCCGGTTTTCCCGGTGACGGACAGAACGAATTATTTCTCGCTGCGCGGCGACCATTACATCAACGAAAATCACCAGTTGACGATGCGCTTCGGCTACAATCCGGGCACACTGACCGGAATCCAGGTCGAATCGCAGAACCAGTCGCTCGGACAAAACGATTTTTCGCGCACCGGCATCACGAAAATCAAGGACACCTCGTTCAGCTTCGGGCTTAATTCGACGCTCGGCTCGAACGCGGCAAACGAGTTTCGCTTTAGTTTCGGCAGACGACAAACCAGCTTCCGCTCGCAGAACAACGAAGCCGTCGCCTTTAACATTTCAGGTACGGCGTTTATCGGGCGCGAGCTTTTCTCGCCCGTCGACCGCACGGAAACCCGCTTCCAGCTTGCCGACAACCTGACCTACGTTTACGGCGACCACACCTTCAAATTCGGCGGCGATTTTAACTGGGTCAATATTCCGTCGGCGCTGTTTGAATTGAACTTCGCCGGACTTTTCAACTTCGGTCCGTTTGCCGCGGCGAACCTGAACCCGGCTTTTGCCGGGCTGCCCGATTTGACGCCGGTTCAATCCTACGGTCTCGGTATGCCGTCCACTTATATTCAGGGCTTCGGCAATCCTATCAGCCGAATCAGGAACCAGCCGATTGCCTTCTACGCGCAGGATACGTGGAAGCTGACGCAGCGTTTAACCGTCAACTACGGCATTCGTTACGACGTCGAGTTTACGGAAACGATCGCGCCGGTCGCCTTCCGCGACCCGCTGACGGGCATCACTCTTTCGGAAGCCGATATTCTGGCGGCGCAGGACGCCGTCGGCGTGCAGCAGGGAATTCCGCGCGACACGAACAACTGGGCGCCGCGCCTCGGCGTCGCTTACGACGTTTTCGGCAACGGCAGAACGGTTCTGCGCGGCGCAATCGGTCTTTTCTACGACCACCCGCTGCTGGCGGTCGCATTCAACTCGGACATCGCCGACGCGGCGCAGCAGCAGCAGGCGGTTCTGACAGCGGGCAGCCCGACGCCGACCGCGCTTTTGAACGCTTCGCAGGTCTTTCAGGGAACGGTTTGCGGCGGCGCTTCGCCGAACCCGATTTGCCCGGCGGGAGTAACTACGCCCGGCTTAGCGCCGACGGCGCAGTATCAATTCGGTCGCCAGCGTTTCAACGACCAGACTTTTCCCGGCTTCGGTCCGGTTCTGCCGTTCACGCTGCCGATAGCGAAGGATTTCAAATACGCTTCCGCCGTGCAGGCGAATCTGGCGATTGAACAGCAGCTGACGAAAAATATGTCGCTGTCGGTCGGCTACATCTTTGTCGGCGCGCGCAATCTGCCGCACCCGACGGATTTGAACACGCCGAACACGGCGCTGCAAATCCAGAATTTCCAGCGCTTTTTCGGCGGCGCTCTGCCGACGACAACGCAGCAAGCCAGCGCCTTTTCGATTGCGACGACCGCGCCGGGAACGCCGACCGGCGTCAACTGCGTCGTCGTCATTCCGGGTATGGTCGCGCAGTGCCCGACCGGTCGCGTGGTCGCTCCGGCAATCGCCAACTTCTTCCGCCCGAACGCGCCGAACTATTTTCTGGCGCAGGCTTTATCAGGCGGCGCGGTGACGAAAGCCGTTCTCGATTCGCAGCTCGTGGGCAGCCTGAGGTCGCCGGGAACTCTTTCGCCGTTCGGTTCGGTCAACGCGCAAATCTCCAACGGCAACTCGGAATACAACGCGCTGAACGTCGAGCTGAAACGCCGCTTTGCCAATAATCTGACGTTTCAGGCGAGCTACACCTGGGCGCACGCGATTGACGATTCGAGCGATTTGCAGACGCTGCTCATCCCGCAGGACCCGCGCCGCTTCGAGCTGGAGCGCGCCGACTCGCTGTTTGACCAGCGTCATCGCTTCGTTTTCAGCGGCGTGCTGGCTTCGCCCGGCGCGTGGCGCGGCGGCAGCGGCTGGCAGCGTTTTCTGGCGGACTTTACGATTGCTCCGATTGTCGAGATTTCGTCCGGTCGCCCGTTCAATATCATTACCAACGTCGATACGAACAACGACCAGGCGACGCAGACCGACCGTCCGAGCGTTAACCCGGACGGCACGCTCTGCCAGCCCGGCTCGCCCGGCTGCGTCACGCCGCTGATTACCAACGGCGAATTTTCAATCGGTAATCTCGGTCGCAATATGGGTATAACGCACAGTTACGCCTCGTTCGATTTGCGCGTCACGCGCGCGATTCATTTCGGCGAGCGCGTCCGTCTCGATTTGATTGCCGAAGGCTTCAACCTTTTCAATCGTTTCAACGAAGCCAGCGCCTCGCCGTTTCTGAGCGACGTCAATGCGTTCGGTCAACGCTCCAAAAACGGGCGCTATTACAGCCGCCCGACCGCAGCGTATGACCCGCGCCAGTTCCAATTCGGTTTCAAGCTCAATTTCTAAATAAGGCTTGTAACTTAAAGCATAAGTTTGCCGAAACGGCAAACTTATGCTTTATTTTTCATTCGGCAAACTTATGCTTTATTTTTCTGAAAGCCAGTAGCCTTGCTGTTTCAAAGAAAAATGTGAAATACTATTTATTTTGATTTTTTATTGGCTTTCCAATCTTTCTACTGTCAAATACTATTCGAGCCACGTCTCTTCTTCCTTCGTAACTGGGTTTATTCAGGAAAATTGCTACTCGCTTTGTTGAAACAAATTCTCCTTTTTCTTCAAGCTCTTGAACCGCAGACTTTATTTCCTTTTCTAATTCGCTTCGTCTGGTTTCACAGATTAGTTTTTGATATTCATTATAATTTGATTTGATTTTATCCCTTATATCGGGAAATGCTCTCCCTAATACAGATTTGTCATAACCAATTTTACGACCTATCTCAGCCATTGATAGCGGTGGATAAACATTAATATATTTTTTCAATTTCGATTTTATTCGCTTGCTGTTGAACGGTCTTGGTGTTGGTCGAGGCTGTTTCTTATCAATCTCTATCCATTCTCTTATTTTTATTTCTTTTGTTTTAAATATCTCTGGCTGAGTAAGGAAATCAAGTAGTGTTAAATTCAAGCAATAGCAAATCTTTAATATGTCCTTCAATCGAGGTTTTTCTCTTCCCATATACCAACCGTGAAAAGTCGCTAAATGCGTTTGTATTAATCTAGCAAAGGGCGATATGCCGCCGTTGGTAGCTGTCTCAACACATAGATAGCCTAATAGTTTGGGATGGAGCATTTGTAAATGATTCTGTCGCAGGACTAGTGATGACAGTTATCAATTTGCTTATTTCTTCCGACATAAATAAATTCCATTCAAGTTCTTTCTCTGAAGATTGAGTTGATAGTTGAGGACTTTGATTTTGAGAGCTTCCAAGCCATAGCTTACAACGCGAACAGAATCCTAACCTAAGCTCATTGTTAACGGTAAAAACTGTCGAGAGCAGTTTGTACATATATCCAGCAACGGTGTTTGATGAACGCGGCAAGCTTTGACATCAACCAGCGACCAAAGAAGCGGATAATAAATTTCAGCATCAGCATTCTTCATTTCATCCATACAAAGATGACACCAAGCCTGAAACTTACGCGTTGTATAATAACGGCTTAGAACTTTCGACATTTTAAGAAAAGTAAGATTTGAAAGATCGTTTCTTAAAGTCATTTTTCAGGAACGATTACGGAAGTTACGCAAAAATAAGTCGGTGCAATAAATTTGCACCGACTTATTTTTATTTAACGACCTGATTTTGTCGTTATTCAAGGGAGACAATGTCGAGATTTTGAATCGAATCCATCACGGTTACAACTTGCGGCGTAAAAGTATAACGCTTTGAAGCAGCATTCAAAATAATGGTGTTGCCAACAACAATCTCGTCGAAACGATAATAACCGAAAGCATTGGTTCGAGCGATTCGCGTTTGCCCGTTTTGATCCATCAAGCTGACAATCGCGCCGCTTATTCCGTTACCCTCAGAGGTTGTAACTCTGCCGCCGATTGGAACCGAGGCGGCGGTTGGCGCGAGACCGGATTGCTGCTCGAAGGTGAGGGCTTGAGGCTCGTAGATTTCCGGTTCGCTGGGGTCTTCTCCGAAAAATTGCCCGCCCTGCAGGTTTTGCGAAACGGAGATGATTCGTCCGAGGAACGTTATTCCTCCGGTGCGCGCCGTGCCGGTGTTCTGGTCGGCGGTGAAAGTCACCGTGCCGTTGCCTGTTCCCGTGACCATTTCTTCGGATAAGCTTCCGGAAGTCAATCTGATCCAGGGAACGTTGCGCGAAGCCTTCCACGAACAGCCCGATTGCGTCAAGACGCTGATCGTGCCGTTGCCGCCTGTGCCCGAAATATTTCCGCTCGTCAGCGCCACCGAGTAGGTGCAGGCGCCGTTTGAGCAGGGATTCGAGGACGCAAAAGCGGCGCGAATCATGTAATTTTCGGTCGGAAAAGTTAAGTTGAAATTCTTTCCGTCAGCGGAGATGTAAGAACGTCTTGCGTCGGGCGATGTAACGTCAAGAGCGATGGGATGAGGCGGTTCATTAGCTGACCGGTCAAAGCTGTACCCGACGATGAAATCGCCGCTATGAATCGTGATCGGGTCAACCTGATAACTGACGTAAGCGCCGGTCTGGCTGACGGTCGCCGTTCGCTTATTGAATATAGTGTTGTTTATATTCGAGCTTTCCGTCGGATTGGCGGCTGAGAGAACCGTGATTTCTTTATTCGTCGGAAATACGGGGTCGTTGACGCCGCTGCTCGGACGATGGTAAATCCTGACCTCGGTCAGCGTTGCCGGATATGAAGACGGCTTGAGACGATTGACGTGATAACTCTTGCCTTGGTGAGCCCATCCATTATACTCACTTGTTTCGTCGCTGAGCGAAATCGGCGTTGGTGTCGCAGTAAATGCGGCGGCGCGAATCATGTAATTTTTGTCGGGTTCGGTGAAGAAATCGATACCGTTACTCGAGTGGTAAGAGCGTTTTTTGAAGTGAGCAGGATCCAGCGGGTTTGGAGAAGGATTGGAGGCGGCTCGCTGGTCAACGCCGACAGTGAACACTGGTTCATTTGCAGCTCTGTGGAAACTGTATCCGACGATAAAGTCGCCCGAATTGATCGTTATCGGGTCAACTTTATAAGTGACAAACTGGTCATGCGCCTGGATGGTTGCCGCCCGCGTGTTGAGCTTCGTGTTGTTGATGTTCTCGCTTCCGCCCGGATTTGCGCCCGAGATAATATTGATAGTCTTGGTCGTCGGAAAGCCATCAAAAGACGGGTGATAAATTCTGACTTCGCTTAATGTTGCCGGATATGAAGTCGGCGTGACGCGGTTAACACGATAATTCATTCCTTCGCCGGCGTATCCCCTTGTTTCGAATGAGCCGTCGTCGACCAAATTGGTCAGAGCCGCCGTGCCGGAACAAATCGTGAATCTGCCCGATAGAGCCGCGCCGCAGCCGGGTTTGTTGACTCGAATCTCGCCGCCCTGCGCTCCGGCGGGAACGGTAACGGTAATCTCCGTGCCGGCGCCGTTGACGATCGGCGTCGCCGTCGCGCCGCCGCTGAAAACGACCGCGTTCACGCCGGTAAAGTTCGTGCCGGTGATGACGATTTGCGAGCCGGCGGCAGCAACGCCCGGGAAGAAGCTGGTGACGACCGGACAACCGTTGCTGGACGGCGTGATGGTAAAATTCGCGTCCGAGATGTCGAAGAAAATATTCTCGACCGCCAGAATTTTGATGCGCGCCGTCGTCGTGCTGATGCCGTTCGGAACTCTCACCATCGCGCTGCCGTCGTTTGCCGTAATATCGCTGTTGATAGCGACATCCTGAAGAATTATCGGAAAAGTTTGCCCGCCGTCGGTCGAGAGCAGAATTTTAACCAGAAACGTGTTGACGCCGTTGCCGTTCGTTCCGGCGACGTCCCAGGTGACGGTTTGCGTCGCGCCGCCCGTCCAATTAACCGCTGTATTCGGCGCGTTGACCTTAAACGGTCCGGCGTTTCCGGCAACCGTCAGCGGCACTTCTTTGTAAGAGGCACCGCCGAGCGTATCGCGGACGGTGACGCGGAAATTCAAAGTCCGTCCGATGCGCGGCAGCTCTTCAGCCGTAATCAAGTTATCGGAGCCTTCTGTGTGCGGCGGGTCGTTTTGATTGTTAAGAATGTATTTCAAGCTCGGAAACGTCCGCGACGGGCTGGTCGTCGGCGGCATCGGGCGAAAAATCGGACGCGTGGTAGGCGTTTGCGACGATGCGTCGATAAAGTCGTTGTAGGTCGCTTCGCTGCCGAAGTGCTGGTAAAAGAGCGTTCCGCCCGGCTGGTATTGTTCCCAGGTGTAGGTGAGATTATGAATGTCGCCCAGATCGGGATCGCTGCCGCCGGTCGCCGTCAGCGTAAACGGTGTAAATTTCGGAATCGTATAACTTTCGGGCTGGTCAATGGTCGGCGGGCTGTTGGAGATGTCGACTTCACCGTCGCAGTTTTGCCCGATGCCGTTATAGACGTGGTCGGTGATCTGCGTGAAGCTGTGCGAGTGAAAACGCAAAGATTCGCTCCGGGTGCCGACGACGTTGTCCATTCCGCAAACACTGTGGTAAGCCATGATCGTATTGCCGCCGCCCGGTTCGTAAGAACTGATTGCGCTGCGGTTGGGAAAATTTGGCGCGTCGCCGCCGCAGGCAGTGCCGTTAAAGGAGTGGTTCGCGCCGAATTGATGCCCGATTTCGTGGGCAAATACTTTGAGCGATTCCAAATTTCCGGCTGCCGAACTGAACCCGGTGTAGCCGGCTCCTTTACGCGGTCCGTTTCCATCGGGCTGTCCGTTTTCATAATCTTGATTATTATCGCAAACATTTCCCAAGCCAGCCACGCCGCCGGGCGAGTATCTCGTAAAAACATGACCGAGATTGTAATTATTTGATCCGATGCGGTCTCTTAATGTCCGTTTGACCGCGTTAAGCAGATCCTTCGAATTCGGATTGGAAATGTCGTTATACGGGTCATTGATATTATCGTAAATGGCATGGTCGTTTGTGCCGGGTTTATAGATGACGCCAATGAGGCGGATGGACAATTCACGCTCGTAGATGGCGTTTAGCGCGTTGAGCCACGAATTGATGCTCGCCACCGTTTTATTAAAGTCGCCGTTGCCGATTGTCGTATCGGTGGTGTATTCATACGTCGCGGAAACCGCAATCTTGTAGGTTTTCAGCTTTCTATTGACCGGCACAGTTGTCACTGGAGTCGGCGTCGGCGTCGGCGTTGCTGCTGCGAGCACTTCTTTTTTGATTTCATCGAACCGGTTTTCTTCGCCGACCGAACAACTGAAATTTTCGTTTTTCTCCATCGCCAGACTCGCGCCGTCATAGCTCGCATACAGCGATTCGTCCGTTTTATCGGCGGGCAGAATGCTTACCGTTTTGTCCGGCGCGAGAATCGTCGCGCGAAACCCGCGCGGCGACAAATCGAATCGCGCCGTCGTTCCCGGGTCGTCAATGGAAACGGCGCGATAGCTTTTGATTTCGGGAAAGCGCGCAACGAGCGACGGCTCTAAAACCGGCGCTTCCTGAATGCGAAAACGCGAGAAAGAACCGTCCGGCATCGGCAAATGCAAAATGAGTTCGCTGTCTCTGAGCGGCGTCCGGGATTCGTGCGGCGCGTTCGTTAGCAGGGACGCGAGTCTCTGTTTGTCGAGCCTTAACGTCTGAAAATCACCGGGCAAACCTTCCGCGCGGTTGACGAGCGCACTCTTTTCAACCGTCTGCCAAACGTTTTCCGCTTGCTTTTCGCTGATTTTGTCAATATTTTGCTCATTGCGCTGGGCAAATGACGTTTGCTGCCAAAAAATCACTGCCGCAGCTAATACAAACACAATAAAAGCAGCGCTGAATAAAGCGCGCCGGCTCGTAATAATATTTTTAATATTCGACCGAGAGCCGAAAGAGTCATCCGAAATCTTCTTTTTCATTTTTTGTTCCTCTAAATTTTTGCTTTGCCGGAAATATCAGAATTGCCCCGTTTGCTTTATCAGAGAACGCAGCGGCAGCAGACAGTCTTTGCCGAAAAACTCGCTCGCGCCGGCTTCAAAAGCGCAGCGGCGGGTTTCCGCGTCGTCGTGTTCAGTGACGATCACCACACGCGCCGATTGAAAACGGGCGATGATTGCGCGCGTTGCCGAAAGTCCGTCAACGGGTCGCATCGAAACGTCCATCAAAACCCATGCGGGAAGATGTTTTTCGTATAAACGAAGCGCCGCCTCGCCGTCCGCGCATTCGACAATCTCCGTGGCGAGGTCTTCGACCAGAGAACGAATCATTTTCCTCATCAACGAATTGTCTTCGGCAATCAAAATCATCATTTTTTTCTGTTTCCGTATTGGCTGGTGAGAATCAGTGTAAAAGAGGGCAGGATTAAGCAACAGAGAGGAAAATACTCATTTTTAATAGTTAAAAATGCTTATTTTTATATAAGTATAAATACTCAGGCTGAGCTAGAGATTGCTGCCGAATATCAGCCGAGATTCAGCATAAGACGCACTTTCGTGCCTTCGCCGGGGTGCGAATCGACTGTCAGATCGGCACCGATCATTCGGGCGCGTTCGCGCATTCCGGTAAGTCCGAGTCCCTGGGGATTTGTGCCGTCGGTAAAGCCGCGTCCGTCGTCCTCAATCAAGAGCACGAGTTTTTCGTTTTCAATTTGCAGTCGGACGCCGGCGAAGCTCGCGCCGGAATGTTTGATGATGTTGCTCAGTGATTCCTGAACGATGCGGTAAATGTTGATCGAGGCGTCGTAGGGAAGATTTTGTGAGATTTCGTCGATGTCGGCTTCGCATTTCAGCCCGGTCGCGCTTTCGACCGATTCGACGAGCGAGCGAAGAGCTGCCGTCAAACCGAGATTTTCTATCTGCGCCGGATGCAAATTGCGGGCGATTTCCCGAGTCTCGCTCAGAGCGAGGGTTGAGGCTTCGGAAATCTGCTTCAGTTGTGCGTGCATTTCTACGATTTTTCCGTCTTCTCCGGCTTCCATTCCCAAAAGCGTCCGGTTGCGGATGACGGCAAGTGTTTGCCCGATCGAATCGTGGAGCTCGAGCGCGATACGGTGGCGCTCGCTTTCCTGCGATTCGATCAACCGTCGCGCAAATTCGGCGCGGGTTTGGTTGAGTGCCTGAAGCCGTCGGAGGCGTAAAAAATAAATGAGCGAGATTAAACCGAACGCACAGACGACGGCGAGCGCGTAAAACCACCATTTGCGATAAAACGGCGGGACGATAACGATTTTGACGGAAGCTCCTTCTGTGTTCCAGACACCGTCGTAATTGGCGGCGGTAACGCGAAAGACGTATTCGCCGTAAGGCAGATGCGAAAAGTAAGCCGTCCGGCGCGTTCCTGCTTCCGTCCACTGTTTGTCGAGACCTTCGAGACGATAACGAAAACGCATTCTTTCCGCGCCGACAAAACCGAGCGCGGTGTAATCGATTTCGAGCGCGACTTGATTCGGTTCGATACGAATGCCGTCGGCGGAAAGATCGAAAGGTTTTCCGTCAATCCGCGCCTCTTCGATTAAAACAGGCGGCGGCGCGGTTTCGGGTTTCGCCGTCAACGGATTGATGACGGCAATGCCTTTTGCCATCGGAAACCACAGCCGCCCGTCTTTTGCCTTGAGTCCGGCAGGATGTTTTCCGCCGTTACCCTCAACTTCCAGTAAACCGTCTTCTGGACCGTATGAAACCGAAGTTACCGATTCCATCCGTCCGTCGGCGAAATCGTTGAGTTCGTTGCGCCGCACGCGGTAGATGCCTTGATTGCTGTTCATCCAGAACCAGCCCGCATCGTCTTCGAGAATGACGAAAACGCCGTCGCTGAAAAGCCCTTCACGCTTGGTGATTTTTTTGAACTCGCCGTTTTTGTAGCGCGTCAAGCCGCCGTCGTATCCGCCGATCCAAATAATGCCGTCTGCGTCTTCGTAAAACGAGCGCGTGTAATTTCCCGCCAAGCCGTCCGATTCGGTAAAGGCTCGAAAACGCCCGTTTTTCATTTGCGCTATGCCCGCATTCGTGCCGATCCACATTTCGCCTGAACGAGTGAAAAGATATGACGTAACGACGTTTGAAGGCAATCCGTCGTTAGTATTAAAAAGCCGTGAAACTCCGTTTGCGTGGCGGATGAGTCCGGCTTCTGTTCCGAACCACATACTGCCTTCCCTGTCTTCGGTGATAAATGACAGTTCGCCCGTGAGGACTTCCGGTTTGTTCCACGGCGGCGGAAGCGTATTTTCATAATCGACCGCCTGCCATCTGTTGTTCTCGAGATAACTGGCTGTACCGGGTCTGCCCTTCCATAAACGCGAACGGCTGTCTACGAAAAGCGACGTCAAAACATTTGCGTGTTCCGATTTGAAAACACCGTCGCGGTAACTGAATAAGCTGTTATTCGTCCACGCGGCAAACCAGACAGCGCCTTCCGCGTCCTGCACGATCGGATAGACGTTATCGACCGGCGGCTGCGACTTTTCGGAATAAAAAGTTACAGCCGGTTCGGAATTGATTAAGTGAAGCCCCTGAT
>JALZHR010000424.1 GCA_030860665.1 Acidobacteriota bacterium | reverse complement strand
CTATCCGCGTTCATCCGCGTTTATCTGCGGTTTCATATTCTTTCTCCCCGCTTTCTGCGATGAATTCCCGCCTGAACATCAAAGCCTTTTGCTATCTCCGCCGGTAAACCTTTATAATTTCAGTTTTATTCTATTCGATAAATTTGTTTTGAGATGAACCTTTTACAATTACAGGAAATACTGCGCGGAAAAGTCGTCGCCACGGCGAAGGAAAATTTTCAGATTGAGCTGGAGCAGGTCGCGGCGGAAGTTCCGCCGAAAACCGAGCTGGGCGATTTGGCGTTTCCGGTCGCCTTCGAGCTGGCGAAAAGAATCAAGCAGGCGACGGGCGAAAAACGAAATCCGCGCGAGCTTGCCGAAACGCTGAAATCGGCGCTGGAAAAAGAAGATTTCGTCTCGCGCGTCGAGGTCGCGGGCGCGGGATATTTGAACGTTTTCTACAATCGCGCCGCGTTTTTAGCCGAAGCGGCGACGGCAGAGCCTCTGCCGTCGCTGAACAAATTCTCGCCGGAAGCGCCGAAGCGAATGGTCGAGCACACTTCGGTCAACCCGAACAAAGCCGCGCATATCGGTCACGTCCGCAATTCGGTTCTGGGCGACACTTTTATACGAATCTTGCAGGCGAACGGCGAGCGCACCGAGACGCAGTTTTACATCGACAATACCGGCGTGCAGGTCGCCGACGTCGTGGTCGGGTTCGTTTATATGAAAAAAATGAACCTCGACGACATTCGCCTGCTCGACGACGATTTAAGAAACGACGGGAAAACTTTCGATTATTACTGCTGGGATTTATACGCGCGCGTCGGGCAGGAATATCAAAACGACGAAGCGTTGAAAGCGAAACGCGCCGAAGTTCTGCATTTAATCGAAGAAGGCGGCAACGAAATCGCCGAGCTTGCCGATTACGTCGCCACGCGCAACGTTCAGTGCATCGTCAACACGATGGAGCGGCTTTCGATTCGATACGATTTGCTGCCGCGCGAATCCGAGATTCTGCATTTGAAATTCTGGGCGAAAGCCTTCGATTTGATGAAGCAATTAGGCGTGATTCGTTTTGAAAGCGAGGGCAAAAACGCGGGCTGCTGGGTGATGCCGTTTGAGGCGCACACCGGCAACGAAGAACACGAAGCCGACAAAATTCTCGTCCGCTCGAACGGAACGGTGACTTATACCGGAAAGGACATCGCCTATCAGCTCTGGAAGCTCGGCGTTCTCGGCTTGGATTTCAATTACAAATTATTTTCGACTTACTACGACGGCAAGGAAGTCTGGACGACGACGCCGGAAGAAACCGACCACGCGGGCGTGCCGAAATTCGGCGGCGGCGAGACGGTTTACAACGTGATTGACTCGCGCCAGTCTTACCCGCAGGAAATCGTCAAAAAAGGCGTCTCGCTGATTTCGCCCGAAAAAGGCGAGCGCGCCAGCGTCCATCTCAGCTATGAAATGGTCGCGCTTTCTCCGGCGGCGGCTGAAGAACTCGGTTTCCGGCTCTCGGACGAAGACCGGCAGAAAACTTTTATCGAAATGTCCGGTCGCAAAGGCTTGGGCGTCAAGGCGGACGACCTGATTAATCGGCTGGAAGCAAACGCCCTCGTCGAAGTCGAAAAACGCAATCCCGAATTTTCGCCCGCGCAGCACCAGGACATCGCGCATAAAATCGCGATTGGAGCTTTGCGTTATTTTCTTCTGAAATTTACGCGCAACACGGTTATCGTTTTCGATTTTAAAGAAGCGCTCGCTTTTGAAGGCGAAACCGGCGTTTACTGTCAGAACGCAACGGTCAGAATCAACTCGATTTTTCGCAAGCTCGAAGAATCGGCGCTGGAAAATGCGATTAAAATTGTTTCCGAAAAACAGGGCGAAGCTCTGGAAATCTTAGCGAATGAGAACGAAGTCTGGTCGCTGATTACGCTGGCTTCGCGGCTGGCGGAAACTGTCGCGCAGGCGATGGCTGCAACCGAACCGGCGATTCTGGCGAAATATACTTTCGGGCTGGCGAAAGCGTTTAATCTTTTCTATCACAATCACCGGATTATTTCGGAAGAAAACGAAATCAAACGCGCCGTTTTGATTGTCACGGCTGACATTACCGGGCGCGCCCTGACCGCTGCTCTGAACACGCTCGGCATCGAAGTCCCGGAAAGAATGTAGAAGCCCGCGATTTTCGATTTGCGGTTTTCGACTGGCAGGATTTTTGCATAGCTGCATTACCGGTGTTCGATATTTTGAAATATCCGCGTTTACCCGCGAAAATTCGCGGCTGAATCGCGGCAGTTTGCCGAAAACATTTGCAATCTGCCAAAATCTGTTTGAGAGAATTTTATGTTAATCGTAATGAAACCCGACGCGGCACGCACGGATGTCGAGCGTGTCATCGAAGTAATCGAAAAACTCGGCTTCAAGCCGCACGAGCTGCCGGGCGAAAGCCGCACCGCCATCGGCATCACCGGTAATCCCGGCGCTATCGACCCGACGCATTTTGAAAATCTGCCGGGCGTCGCCGAAGCCATCCGCGTCACCAAGCAATACAAGCTGATTTCGCGCGATTTGCGCCCGGAAAAATCCGTCATCAAGGTCGGCAGCGCCGCAATCGGCGACGGAAGTTTGGCGATTATCGCCGGACCTTGCGCGATTGAGTCGCCGGAACAGGTTTTCAAAGTCGCCGAAGCCGTCGCCAAAAGCGGCGCGAAATTTTTTCGCGGCGGCGCTTTCAAACCGCGCACGTCGCCCTACGCTTTTCAGGGCAAAGGCGAGGACGGCTTGAAAATCCTTTCCGAAGCGCGCGAGCAATACGGCTTGAACATCGTCACCGAGGCGATGGACGAACGCGGCGTCGATTTGGTCGAAAAATACGGCGACTGCATCCAAATCGGCGCGCGCAATATGCAGAATTTTTCGCTGCTGAAATACGTCGGGCAAATGCGCAAACCCGTTTTGCTGAAACGCGGTCTGTCGGCGACTCTGGACGAATTTCTGCTCGCCGCCGAGTATGTTATGGCTGAAGGAAATTACGAGGTGATTCTGTGCGAGCGCGGCATCCGCACTTTCGCCAATCACGCGCGAAACACGATGGATTTATCAATCGTTCCGGCGATACAGCGCATCTCGCACCTGCCGATTATCGTCGACCCGTCGCACGGGACGGGCAGAAATTATATGGTCAACCCACTCGCACGCGCGGGCGTCGCCGTCGGCGCTGACGGTTTGATTATCGAAGTCCATCCGTGTCCCGAAGAAGCCCTCTGCGACGGCGCGCAGGCTTTGACCCCGGCGCAATACGTCGAGCTGGCTGGACAGGTCAAAGCGATTCACGAAATCTTAGCGAAAGACGAAATGTCGATTGCCGCATAGTCAATATAAAGGATAAAGGATAAAGGATAAAGGCAAAAGAATCTTTCTCCACTTTCGCCTTTATCCTTTATCCTTTCGAGGCGGCGGGTCTGACAAAAAAAGTCACGCTCCGATTGAAGCGTGACTTTTTTCGTTTACCTTTCGTTTACTCTTTTATTTCACGAATCGCAGTCTTAGCAAACCGTAAAACTGAATGTAGCAGCTGAGCATCGCCGTGATAATCAGCAGCGTCATCGGCAGGAATCGGAACATTTCCGGCAGCACGACGCCGAGCGATTGCTTGAACGCTACGCCGAGCAGAATGCCGAAACCGGCAATCAGGCTTCTGCCCAGAAGCCAGTTTCCGAAATCCGGCTTTTCGCCCGTAACCGGAAGAAAATAAGGCAGAACGGCGATTGCCGCCAGCATCAATGCGAGCAGAATCCCGTCCAGACTGACGAACTGAAACGCCTGCCCGAATTCGATTGCCAGAAAGAAAAGAACGAACGTCGTGTCGATGGCAAAGCCTTTTTCACCGCCGCTTGATTCGGCTTGCGCGTCTCCGACTTGCGAAATTGTTTTCATATATCCTCACTAAATTGAGTTTGTATACTTCACAACCCGAATCTCTATACGTAATTATTTGCCCTGCGGTTTGCTGAATTGCGCATAGGCGACGCGGAAAAGCTCCGACAAGGCTTTCGCCGTTTCGGGCGAGAGATTTTTGTCGGCACGAAGATGCGCTTCGACGATTTCCGGCGTGGCTTCGTGCGGGTAGTATACTACAGCTTCAATCGCGTCGTCTTTCCCGTTTTTCTTCATTACGCGGTCGACCGGCATATCCAGCCAGCTCGTCAGGCGCGCGATGTTGTCGGCATCGGGCTTGCCCGTTCCGTTTTCGATGCGCGAAAGCGTCGAGGCGGAAACCTGCGTCACGTCCGCGACGTCGCGCAGACTGAGTCCTAATTCTTCGCGGCGGCGCTTGATGGCGCGACCGAGTTCGACCGTATTGATTAAGCTATCGTTTTTGAAAGCCATAATTATTTCTCCACTTACCTGCTTTTTCTAGCGCAAATCAAGTTGCACTAATCACTATCCGTTGCAAAGATAACACAAAAAAATTTTAGATGCAACACCTTGTTTCACGCTTGCAACAGAAAAAATTCTTTGATACAATGTTTCATAAATGAAACGCTCATTGATTCATACAGGGGACAAACGATTGAAACTTAATGGTTTGTTATAAAAGGAGAGAGAAATGGCAGCAATTGTAACAGCAGAGAAAAATTCGACCGACAGACGCGAAAAAAGAGCGCAGAGCATCGCCGCGATGGGTTTAGTCAATCGCGAAGGCGACCGGTTTCGCGTTTCCACGCCTTCACTGCGCGGAAAACAAACTTCGTATGAAGTCTGGCGCGATGCAAACGCAAAAATTCGCTGCAACTGTCTCGAATTTGAAGAATCTGTCACGGGCGACCCGGCGTTTCGCTGCGAGCACATCCTCGCCGTGAAATATTCGCTGCTCGCCAAAAATTCCGAACAAGTCACGAAACAGCCTGCCGCCGCTACAACAGCGGAACCGGTTCAGAAAGCTGAAGAAAAACCGGCTGAAGAACCTGCTTCGGTAAAAGCGGAAGAAGCTGTTTCACAAACCGCAACTGAGCCGGGCGTGTCCGCGCCCGACGAACAGAAGTCGGACGAGACTCAGGTTAATGCTTCGGCGGACGGACAAGCCGAAACGAAAAAAGCCGAGCCGCGTCCACTTGCGAACACGAAAGGAAAAAAAGAAATGAAACAGGAAAAAGCAGTGAAAGATATTCCGTTCGTCACGGCTGAAGAAGCCTCCGAAATGGAAAACAGCAGCAATAACAACAACGTCGTTTCGGGCAATTTCCCGAGCACGCTCCGGCAGCTTCGCCAGCACGTCGAGCCGCATCTGGTCAAACAGCGCGAGGGCTGGCGCGACCGCAACGGCAACACGCATTACGTCGATTACGTCGAATGGCACACGGTCGCCGACATCCTGGACAACAGCGCGCCGAACTGGAATCACACGGTCAAGGATATTCGTCAAATCGGCGAAATTTTCACCGTCACCGTCGCCATCACGATTGACGGCGTCACGCGCGAAGGCATCGGCACGGGAACGGCTGATTCCGAATTGGGAATCAAGAAAGCCGAACACGACGCCCTGAAACGCGCGGCAGTGAAATTCGGCATCGCCCGCGACCTTTACAAAAAGGAATCGGACGTTATCGAGCGGGACGGAGCGGTTCCGGTTCAGCAGCAGAACGGCGACGGCGGCGGTTTCCCGTCGAATCCGATTGCCAAATCGCTGGGCGATTTAGTCACGGCGAAACAGCTCGGAATGATTCGCGCTCTCGCGCGCGAAGCCGGAGTGGATGTCGAAGAAGAATGTCAGGCGGTTTTAAATTGCAAGACCGACGAGCTTTCCAAGAAAGCGGCTTCTTCGTTCATCTCGCACTTGCAGAATTTGCAGGGTCAGAACGACGTGCAAATCAACCAGCCGCTTCGCAAAGTCGGCTAAATTCAAAATCGGGATTCGGCGTGAAATGAAATAAAAGCGCCGAATCCCAACCAGTTGGTTGGGTTGCGGTAGACCGTCCAGCTTTCTCCATGAAGCCAGCTAACCTCACGCCGCAGCCCGACCATCCTCATCTTTTAATTCTCATCTCACGTTGTTTTATTT
>JALZHR010000266.1 GCA_030860665.1 Acidobacteriota bacterium | reverse complement strand
ATCCGTAGCCGAACCGAAAATTCAAAGCCGTGTCCGCCGCCGAAAAAAGGGCGGACACGGCTTTGAAAAATCAGCTTCATTATTCGGCGATAATAAAGAAAGCTTTTTGAGACGCTGAAGTTAACTGCCTTTTACAACCAACCGCCTTTCACGTCCTTCAAAACAACCTGCGCCGCGTTATAACCGCTTGCCGCAAAAACTCCGCCGCCCGGATGCGTCGAAGCGCCGGTCAGATACAAATTTTTGATGGGCGTTTTGTAGGCTGACATTTCCGGCAGCGGTCGGAAAAGAAACATCTGGTCGAAATCCATTTCGACGTGCATCACGTTTCCGCGCAGCAAGCCCAATCGCTGCTCCAAATCCAGCGGCGACTGGATGAACCTGTCGATTATCGAGTTTTTCACGTTCGGCGCGTAGGCGTTTACCGCTTCAATCAACTTATCGGCTTCACGTTCCTGAATATCTTCCCATCTTTCGCCGTTTGATAATTCGTAAGGGAAATATTGTCCCCAGATGAAAAGCGTGTGTCTGCCCGCGGGCGCGAGCGTCGGGTCGACCGCCGAAAAGGTCATCGCCAGCGCGGACGGATTTTTCGACGGGATGCCGTTCAGATAATCGGCGTAGGATTTTTCCAGATAATCCATCGAAGGGCAGAGAAGCTGCAAGCCGCGATGACAATCATTCGCGTTTCCGCCGCTCGGCGCGGCGATGTAATCGGGAAGCTCCGAGACGGCGCAGCGGACGATCATCCCGAAGCCGTTGCCGACGCGGACGTTGCGGATTCTTTCCGCCAGCGCGGCGGGCAGATTTTCCGCGCCTATCAGCTTGAGAAAAGTCGTGTGAACGTGAGCGTTCGAGACGATTCGCGCCGCGTCGATGCGCTCGCCGCTTTGCAGAATTATGCCGCGCGCTTCATTCGCTTCGACTTCAATTTTAGCGACCTCGGCGTTTAATAAAATCTCGCCGCCGTGATGCTCAAGGCATTTCGCCATCGCCTGCGTCAGCGCGCCCGAGCCGCCGCGCGGTCGCTTGACGCCGCTTTTATGAATCATCGAATGCCAGCCCAGAAAATCGCCCGAAGCGGCGGCGGTCGGCGGCGGACCCGATTGCGCCGCCAGCCACGCCAGCGCCGCGCGCAAGCCTTCGTGTTTGAAAGTTTCCCTGACCAGCGCGCCGTAAGAAGTCATTAATTTACGAACCATATCGGCGGGATTTTTCGATTTCGTGCCGAAAACCAGATGGCGGGCGAGATTGAAAACGGTCGGCGGTTTCAGAAAAGCCGCGAAAACGCCTTCGTTCAGCTTTTCCCATTCGGTGACGAATTTCCGGTAGCGTTCGGCGTCTTCGGGCGAGACGCGCGCGATTGATTCGCAGGTTTTATCCACGTCTTTCCAGAAATAAATCGCGCCTTTTCCGTCCGGCATCGGCGCAAACGCGAACGGGTCGCAGTCGATGTAAGCCAAGCCGAATTTTTCCAGCTCCAAATCGCGGACGACCGGCGTCAGGTGAATCATAATGTGCGCGCTCGACCCGACGTCGATTTTGTAGCCTTCAATCAAATCGTCCTGCGTGCAGACCGCGCCGCCGACGATATGCCGCCGTTCCAGAACGACGACTTTCAAGCCCGCTTTCGCCAGGTAACAGGCGCACGTCAAGCCGTTGTGCCCGCCGCCGATGACGGCGACGTCGTATTGATGTTTTTTCGGCGGCGAGTTTCGCTTCATTTGCTTTTAACTGTAAATCAGGCGTAATGGATTTTGACAAATTCAAGTACTAACATTTTAAATGTATGAAATAAAACCAGTTTCAAGGAGAAGATTTAATGCCCGAAGTGCAGTCGCACGGATTTGATTTCGAGAATTGGATTAAGAAAACTTTTTTCGCCGAATTCAGCGTTTCCTACGGCAGCAAATGGGACGTTCCGGCGCAGCTCAACAACCGGGAAATCGTGCCGGAAGCGTTTCGGTATTTGCCGGTTTCGATTAAAACCTGCAAAAACGGCTGTCCGATTGGTTTCGGCGATGCGCTGCGTCAATACAAAAACAATGAAGATTTTCTGCTGATTGTCGGGTTCTGGGAACAGGCGGGCGCGTATAAAAATTTCGTCGCGGTCGAAGCGGTGAAAGTCGCGGCGGAAGACTGGCGAAAACTGTTCGAGGCTCTGACCGAAAACGATTTGCAGCTGCTCGACGCGACCATCAAAAACCGCGAAATGCACTATAGCGAGGTCAGGGAAACGGCGCAGCGGATAAAGAAAAGCTTTCCGCCGACCAGAGTGGTTTTGAACCCGAAAATCGACTCGAAGATTCAGCGGCGGCTGCAATGCGGCTTGCCGTTCGGCGTGTTCTGGAACAATTTCGCCGGAAAAGAGCCTTACCGCGACCTTCAGTGCACGCTTTTCGGCGAATACGTTCCGAATCCGTTCGCCAGCGGCGCGCGGGTTTTCAAGCGGTAATCGACGCCTGATTGAATAAATCAGCCTGAGGCTTTTCGAGGCGGCTTTTGGCGATTTCGATATATTTCGGCTCGATTTCAATTCCCGCGAAATTGCGGTTGAGATTTTGGCAAACCAGCGCCGTCGTGCCCGAGCCGAGAAACGGGTCGAGAACGGAATCGCCTTCGCGCGTCGAAGCGGCGACGAGCATTTCAATCAATTTAACCGGCTTTTGCGACGGATGCCCGACTTTTTCTTTCGACGAGCCTTTAAGGCTCGGGACGCGCAGGATGTTCGTCGCATACTTTCCCTTTTCGAGATGTTTCGCGCGCGCGTCCAAATCCTTGTAACGCTTGTCTTTGAGATATTGTTTAATCGTTTCTTCGTCGTAAGAGACGCGCACCGCATCTTTATTAAAATAAGCTTTCGCGTCCTTGTCTTTGCGCAAAACCAGAATCATCTCGTAGCAGGGCGTGAAGCTGTCGTAGCGCTCGTTGTAGCCGACGGCTCTGTCCCAGACGAGCATATCGTGAAACTGCAAAATGCGCGTCGTCATCGAGCAGACGTGCAGCCACAGATGCTCGCGTTTTCCGAGCTGCCCGAAGATGAAGAAAAGCCCGTCCGGTTTTAAAAGACGACCGCATTTTTTAATCCAGTCTTCCGTCCAGTTCAGATAATCTTCCTCGGTCTGCCATTGATTGTCCCACTCTTCGCCGAGCAGAACCTGAAAATACGGCGGGTCGGCGATAATCGCCTGAAAAGCGCCGGCGTCGAAAGCGTCGAGCTTTTCGCGGCAATCGCCCTGATAAATTTTTATTTGCTGATTATTTTGAGATTCCTGCACGATTTCTTCATTCGGGTTCGGATTTTGAAACCCGGTTATTACCGGATTGATTATATCTCTAGTCGAATCATTTGGACAGTCTGCCGGCGCGCGCTTTTTCTGCGGATTTTCGTATTTTTGCCGCTTCTAAACTCACTGTATTTCCGGACGCGAAAATATTGTTGGCGCGAGGCTTAGAATAAGTTTTATAATTATGCACGCATTAAATTAAATTCTGAACAAAGGGATGTGAAAAAATGGTAAAAAGCGACGAAGGGAAAACTGTTTCCTATTGGGAAGCGAGCGAGGATTTGCTGAATAAAGCGGCGCTCGACGCTTCAATCGAAACGGACGTCTGCATTATCGGCGGCGGAATTTCCGGTTTGACGACCGCGTATCTTTTGGCGAAAGCGGGCAGGAAAGTGATTGTCATCGACGACGGCACAATCGGCGGCGGCGAAACCTGCCGGACGACGGCGCATCTGTCAAATGCGCTGGACGACCGCATTTATCGCGTCGAAAAATGGCACGGCGAGGAAAAAGCGCGGCTGGCGGTGCAGAGTCACGGCGCGGCTATCGGCGAAATCGAAAGAATTGTCGAAACCGAAGGCATCGACTGCGATTTTCTGCGCGTGGACGGTTATTTAATCGACGCGGGCGAGGAAAGCGAGGACGATTTGAACGAAGAACTCGCAGCTGCGCATCGCGTCGGCTTCGCGGAAGTCGAGCGCATCGCCCGCGCGCCGCTGAAAGATTTCGATACGGGCGAATGTCTCAGATTTCCGCGTCAGGGGCAGTTTCACATTCTCAAATATCTTTCCGGTTTGGCGCGAGCCGTCGAGCAAAACGGCGGAACGCTTTTTTCCGGCACGCGCGCCGTCGAATGGCAGGGCGGCGACGCTCCGCAGGTGAAAACGGCGAACAATCAGACGATTCGCGCCCGCGCCGTCGTGCTCGCCACGAATTACCCGATAATGAGCAAAATGTTCGCCAAGCTTCCGGCGTATCGCACATACGTTATCGGCGCGCGCGTCCCGAAAGATTCGGTCGAGAAAGCCCTGTATTGGGACACGGCTGACCCGTATCGCTACGTGCGGACGCAGCCGGAAGAGGATTACGACGTTTTGATTGTCGGCGGCGAAGACCATCGCACGGCTCAGGAAGACGACGGCGACGAGCGTTTCGCGCGGCTCTGGCAGTGGACTCGCGAGCGATTCCCGGCGGCGCAGGAAATTTTATACAGGTGGTCGGGACAGTTTATGGAAACGCACGACGGGCTCGGATTTATCGGCAGATTTTCCGCGAGCGAGCCGAACGTTTACCTGATAACGGGCGATTCGGGAATGGGAATGACGCACGGCACAATCGGCGGGATGCTGGTTTCGGATTTGATTCTGGGACGCGAAAACCCGTGGACGGAAGTTTACGACCCTTCGCGGCTGGCGACGCAGTCGATTACCGAAGCCGTGCCGGAAATCATCAGCTCGACCGCGCCTTATGTCGATTGGTTGACGGGCGGCGACGTTTCCTCAGCCGATGAAATCAAAAACGGCGAAGGCGCAATTATCAGTCACGGCACGACGAAAATCGCCGCTTACCGCGACGAAAACGGGAAGCTTTACCGGCGTTCCGCCGTCTGCGCTCATCTCGGCTGCATCGTGCGTTTCAACAGGCTGGAAAAAACGTGGGACTGCCCTTGTCACGGCTCGCGCTACGGCATCGACGGGCATCCGATAAACACGCCCGCTTATAAACCGCTGGCGGAAATCGAAGAATAAATCTTCGTAAATTTCATAAAAGGCGCGGGCTGAAAATCCGCGCCTTAAATTTTTCTCCGCGCGCGGAACTTTTTTATTTTTGGGGCATCTAACCGGGTGAACAAGCCGCCGCAGCTTAATAAAAATCCGGTAAATCCCGTATGAAAAAAGCTCTTCTCTTCTGTCTCGTTCTTTTGTTTCTTTCGCTGATTTCCGGCGCGCAGCCGCCGCCGTCGCAACAGCAGGAAGAAACCTTTTTTCAAACCGGGCATACGCACGACATTCTGGAAGTTCATTTCAGCCCGGACGACAGTCAACTGGCTTCGTATTCGGCGGGCGACGGGCGCTTTATACTCTGGGACGTAAAAAGCGGTCGGCAGCTCTGGATGACGAAAACGGGCTTTATCCGAAAGGGCGACGAAAGCATTAATCTCAAAGAGTTTTACTGGAGCCGCGACGGAAAATCTCTGGTCACGAAAAGCGCGAACGGAACTTATCAAACCTGGGACGCGAAGACGGGAAAAATCATCGCCCTGACCGAAGCCAAACCCGAAATCGAATTAATCAAGCCGGATAAAAAACGGATTTCCTACACGAGAGATTACGAATTTATCGCCGTTACGGACGCCGAAAGCGGCGAAATCCGGAAAATCAAAAAATTCGGAAACAATTCGGCTTTCAATACCAGCCACGACGGGACGATGATTGTCGAGGGCGGAAGCTGGGGCGACGCTTCAATCAGAATCACCGAAATCGAAAGCGGAAAATCGTGGTGGCTGGACGGTCATCCGAGCGTCGTCGGCGACATCGCTTTCAGCCCGGACGGAAAGTTTTTCGCGGTCGGCGGCAGCGACAAAATTATTTACATTTTCGACGCGGCGGGCAGAACGCCGGTTAGAAAAATTTACGGCAATACGCAGCGGATAAACTCGCTGGCTTTCAGCCCGGACGGAAAAATTCTCGTTTCGGCATCCAGAGAATCGGGGATTTTCAGAGTCTGGAACTGGCAGGACGCCGCGCTTCTTCTGGAAGTTAAATCGGAAAAGGATATTTTCGGCGTAGACGAGATTCGGTTCAGCCCGGACGGCAGGTATTTATTGACGAGAAGCGACAGAACCGAATTCAGGCTCTGGGACGCGCGGGATTTCAAGCTCGTGCGAGACTTTAAAACCGCCGAGAAATACGAATCCACAGGCGGAACAATAAGCACCGGATATGACGGCGTTCCGGTTTCTTCGGTAAATTTCAGCCGCGACGGAAAAAGCATTTTGTCCGCTCACGCCGACGAAACGATTAGAATCTGGAACGCCGAAAGCGGCAGGCAGGTCAGGAAATTCAAAATCTGTCAAAATGCGTCTCTCGTCGTTATGACGAAAGACGGCAAAAAAATTCTCGCTTATTGCGATAAAGAAGACGAGGAACAAATCAAAATCTTCGACGCCGAAACGGGGCGCGAGATTTTCAGATTCGACGACGAGGAAACAGGCTTTATCGAAAGCATCTCGGTAAGCCCGGACGGCAGGCATTTCGTCACTTCCAACGTCAGCGGAGACGTTCTGCTCTGGAACCTTAACAAATCAAAACACGTGCGCGAATTCGACATCGGATTTTCGGACAGCGACGTCGTCGCGTTCAGCCCGGACGGAAAAACTTTCGCCGTCGGCGGCAGAAATCAGAATTTGTTTTTATTCGACGTCGAAACGGGCGCGAAGCTCTGGCAGCTGATTCCTTCATACCAGCCCGGCGAGCTGGAAAAAAAACTGAAAGAAGAAAGTGACAAACGCCTAGCCTCGCTGGGAGAAGCGGAAAATCAGCGCGACGAGCAAGCCGCCGTCGAGACGGAAAAATACAAAAAACAAATCCGCATCGCTTTTTCGCATTACGGCGAGATGAGCGACCCCGGCGAGAAAAGAATCGCCGAATCGGACGAGCCGCGCGAAAGCAAAATCCGAAAATCGCGCGCCGGGGCAAACGCCGTCTGGCTGCGCCTGCATAACGATTCGCCGCTTCCCGTGCGGATTCCGACGCAGAGTATGTATCCGCCGAATAAAAACTGTTTCTTTGAATTTCCCGGCGGCGTAAAAATTTCCGGTTTATGCGACAAAAGGGAAATCAGCGTCCGGCACGGTCTGAAAGATAAAAACGGCAAACGGATTCCCTTCGGCTTCGATTTCGGCTCGAGCGCGATTCTGTTGCCGAAAACGTCGGCTTTATTTCCCGTTCCGCTGGAGATTCTACGAAACGGAAACAAGATTGTTTTCGGTTTTACCTTTCTAAAAACAGACAGCGAAGACGGAATCGGCGATTACGGAACGGAAAAGGAATTGCGCTTCGGCGAATCGGATTTGCCGAAAGGGAAACAATAATTTATTCGGCTTCGATTAATTTTTTAATCTCGTCAATCTTTTCCAGCGCGGCTTCTTCGCCAGCCGCGATGAATTCGTCCATTTTGCCGATTTCGTCCGGTCTGAGGTGCGCGATTTTGGGAATCATCACGACGTCGGCGCGGTAATGATGCGCTTTTGAAGCAGTGCGGAGCAGCATCAGCGCCGACTGGAAAAAAACGCCGAGCAGCGTGCTCGGATTTCCCCAATAAGTCGCGCCGGAAGAAATCACGTCGACGGCGATGACGATTTCCGCGCCGAGTTTTCTAACGGCTTTGGTCGGCACGGGCGCGACCACGCCGCCGTCAATCAGCTTGCGGCTGTCGGCGTCTTCGAGCGGGACGAAAACGCCCGGAATCGCGCAGCTGGCGCGCACGGCGAAAGGCAAATCGCCTTCTTTCAGAATAACTTCGTCGCCCGTTTCCAAATCGCAGGCGACCGCCGCGAAAGGAATCGGCAGTTCTTCAAAGGTTTTAAAGGGAAAATTCTGCTTGATGAAATTGCCCATCGGCGCGTTCGACAAAATTCCCTTCGGCGAATAGGAAAAGCCGGTCATATTAAACCAGCTGATTTTGCGCGAGAAAGCGATTATCTCGTCCACGCTCAAGCCACAGGCGAAAGCCGCGCCCGCAAAAGAACCGGCGCTCGTCCCGGCAATACAGTCAATCGGAATATTGTGCTCGGCTAAAACCTTCAAAACGCCCAGATGCGCGTAACCGCGCGCCGCGCCGCCCGATAAAGCCAAGCCGATTTTTTTTCTCGCCATAACCCTGTGTTTAACTGAAAACTGATAACTGATAACTGATAGTGAGAAAACCAACTATCAGTTATCAGTTATCAGTTTTCAGCTATATATTGATTTTAACTTTTGTTTATGAAAAACTTAAATCTCTGAAATGACTCTGCACGAAACTTCAGATTTTCCTCGAAATCCGGCGACAGCCGACCTTGCGGCGGGCGCGAGCGCCTGCCCGGTCTGCTCGCGCGAGGCGAAGGACGAGTATGTGCCGCTGCTGGTTCTGGAAGAAGACTTGCAGAACCTGATTCGCGCCAACGCGCCCGACACCGAAGATTTTCAAGCCGTCTGCGCGCGCTGCGTGCGCCTGTTCGAGCGCGCCAAAGAACAGATTATCAAGGACGCGGCGATGCAGAAGGACGGCTCGCACGTCCTTTCGACCCCGCTCCGGCTCGACGCCGCCGAAAGATACACGGGCAAGGGCGTGACCATCGCGTTTCTCGATTCGGGATTTTTCCCGCACGTCGATTTGACCACGCCGAGCAATCGCATCCTGGCTTATCACAACCTGACTGCGACCGGCGACGGCGACACTTCCCTGTTTCAGGCGGATGTCGCGAGCTGGCACGGGATGATGACGTCGGTCGTGGCGGCTGGCAACGGCATCCTCTCGAACGGTTTTTATCGCGGAATCGCGCCCGAAGCGGGCGTCGTTCTGGTCAAGCTGGCGCGCACCGGGCGCATTACCGAGCGAAATATTCAGGACGGGCTGGAATGGGTTCTGGCGAACCGCGAAAAATACGGCGTGCGCGTGATAAACATCTCGGCGGGCGGCGATTTCGAGGCGAGCTACCTCTACGATTCGCTTTCGCAGACGGTCGAAACGTGCGCGCGCGAAGGCATCACGGTCGTCTGCGCCGTCGGCAACGCCGGTCATCTGCCGAATCATCCGGTCTTTCCGCCCGCCAGCGCGCCGTCGTGCATCGCCGTCGGCGGTCTGGACGACAACAATTCAATCAAGCGCTCGAAGCGCGGAATGTATCGCAGCTCTTATGGACCGACCGTCGACGGCTTGCAGAAACCGGAAATCATCGCGCCCTCAATCTGGATTCCCGCGCCGATTCTGCCGAACACGCCGACCGCTCAGCAAGCCGCCCTGCTCGAACAACTGGACAGAGCCAGAGACGAGGAATTGCACGAAATTATCGAAAACAATCACGGCGTCGACGCCGAGCTGGACGCCGCGCTCGACCGCCCGGCTTATATGATTCGGCAGATTATCGCGCTGAAAATCCGGCAGGAAAACGTCATCACGCGCGATTACAAATACGTCGACGGAACGTCCTTTGCCGCGCCCATCGTCTCCAGCGTCGTCGCGCAGATGCTCGAAGCGAATCCGAATCTGACGCCGCAGCAGATAAAAAGAATCCTGATTTCGACCGCCGAACGCCTGCCGCATTACGAAGTCGACCGGCAGGGCTGGGGCGTCATCGACCCGCGCCGCGCCGTCGAAATGGCGGAAAGTTATTAAACGCAGAACGTTTAATAATGCAAAATGCAAAGTGCAAAATGCAAAATATCAGGAATTAGGATTTAGAATAAAATTAATCCTTCCATTTTGCATTTTGCACTTTGCATTTTGCGTTTAATAACCTATTGATTAATAAAATTGTATAAAATCACGCCGGTGGCGCGGACGGGCTGACCGGCGACGCGGACGGGATTGAATCTCGACTGGCGCGCGGCGGCTTCCGCCGGGCTGCGCAGAAGCGCGTGCCCGTTTGTGGCTTTTGCCGACAGCACGTTTCCTTCCTCGTCGATCATCACCTGCACGGTCACTTTGCCGGAAGCGTTCATCTGGCGCGCCATCGGCGGATACGCCGGTTTCGGCAGGCTGACGGCGCGGCTGTTCAGCAGTCCGACGTTGACGTTTTGAAGGCTGGGCGTCGGCGAAGGTCGCGGCGTCGGCGTCGGCGTCGGGCTGGGCACCGATTCCACCGGATTCTGCGTCGTCGGAGTCGGATCCGGCGTCGGCGTCGGGGCCGGCGTCGGAGTCGGGGTCGGCGGCGGGGCGAGCGGGGTGAGGAGGAAGGCGCGCTCCTGCCCGTTGAAGGTGCCGCGGCCGACGATCTGGCCGGCGTCGTTGATGCCCTGGGCCTCG
>JALZHR010000394.1 GCA_030860665.1 Acidobacteriota bacterium | reverse complement strand
AACCCGACTTTGGAAACCGTGCGAACGGACGAAATCGAAAAAATTTTCGACGGGCGAAACGCCAGATTTTTCGCCTTCGCGCTCGGCGCGGACGCCAACGAGAATCTGCTGAAAAATCTGACCGCCAAAACGCGCGGCTATTTCGAGCAGGCGCGCGAAACCGAAGACATCGCGCTGCGGCTGAAAAGTTTTCTCGACAAAATCGGCACCAGCGACATTTCAAATTTAAAGCTCGGCGACGACGCAAATTTCTACGACGTCTACAGTGTCGCGGGCGAAAATTCGTTTTTCGGTTCGAGCTACGCCTTTGTCGGGCGTTATCGAAAACCGCAAATACAAACCGTGAATTTTTCGGCGCAATACGGCGCGGAAACGATAAATCTTTCGCGCGAGACTAATTTTCCCGAATTCGACGAAACGCACGCGCATCTGCCGCGCGTCTGGGCGCGCGCCAGAGTGGGCGCGCTTTTGCAGTCGATGAACCGTGAAGGCGAGCGCGAAGATTACATCGCCGAAATCATCCGCCTGTCGGAAAAATTCAAATTCGTCACGCCTTACACGGCATTTTTAGCCGCGCCCCGCGCGCTGCTTCGCCCGCGCCTGATTCAGCCGGGCGACCCGGTAATCCGCGTCAAAACCGACGAATCAATCAGGGAAGTTTTCGCCGTTCTGCCTTTCGGCGAGACTTTGCCGCTGAAATTTCTGGAATCGGAAAAAGTCTGGGAAACCAGATTTCTCGCGCCCGTCTGGATGGCTGACGGGACATACAAATGCCGCCTGCTGCTGACCGATAAAAACGGCAGCGGCTACCAGGAAGAAAAAACCTTCGTCATCGACAGCCGCGCGCCGAAAGTGAAAATCAATCTCGCGGAACGCACGTTTCGGACGGGCGAAATTATTAATTTAAAAGTCTCGGCTGACAGCGACACGAATCGCCTGCACGCCAGAATTTACGGCGCAAAACCCGTCCGGCTCGCCTGGTCGAACCGGGAAAAATCGAACGTCGGCGCGTTGCAGATTCCCGAAAATCTGGCTTCCGGAAAATACACTCTGACCGTCACGGCTGAAGATTTCGCGCACAATCATACGACCGAAGAATTGCAGATTGAGGTGATTGCAAAATGAAACGAAGGGATTTAATCGCGGATAAACGCGAGCGAAGAAAAGTGCGGAACGCGGAACGCGGAATGCGGAATTTGCGATTCAGCGTCCATCTTTCATCATTCATCCTTTTTACTCATCCACGTTTATCTGCGCTTATCTGCGGTTTCGTTTTTCTGTTTCTGATTTCCCTGTTCTTCGGCTTCGATTACGCGCCGGGCTTTTCGCCTTCTACGCAAAAGGTTTCAGCCAGTGATTTGCGCGATGAAATCGAGAAGGCGCTTTACACGCGGCAGGAATTTTTCGGCGCGCAGGCGATTGTGCCTTTGCCGACCGCCGAGGCGAGAGAAAATCTGGCGCGGCTCGCCGAAAATTTTCCGGGCAATGCGGAAATTTTATCGGAGCTGGCGGAGTTGAACGAAAAGCTCGGGAGATACGACGAAGCCGAAGCGAATCTGAACCGGCTGGCAGAAGCGGACGCCGCGAAACTTGAAAATCTGGCGGCGTTTTATCACCGCCGCGCGCAATTTGAAAAAGAAGCGCTGGTTTTGCGAAAGATTCTTTTCACGACCGCCGCCGAACGTCGCGCCGCCGTTTTTGAAAAACTGATTGATACGGCGCGGCTTCACGATTTGCAGGAATATCTGAAACCGGAGTTTTACGCCGAGGTCGCCCGGGAAAATCCCGATATTTTCGGGATTTTTCAAAAGCTGGTCGAAAAACTCGCCGAAGAGAAAAATTACGCGGAAGCCCTGAAATTCCTGCGCGCGGCGAAAGCGCAGTTTCCGAATTCGCAGGGCGTTTTGCTGGCAAAGGAAATCGAGATGCTGCTGGCGACAAACCAGCCGCGCGAAGCCGAAAACGTTTATCACGCGGCGTTTAGCCCGTTCTGGTCGGAGCAGGAAGCCCGAAAATACTACGAGTTTTTGAGCAGCCGCGACCGCCTGCGCGCATACGGCGCGGAGCTTAAAGCGAGATTTCGCCGCAATCCGGCTGATTTCGACGCGGGCATCCGGCTGGCTCTCTACCGGCAGAACGATTACGAATACGGCAACGACGAAATCACGCCGATAATCCTCGAAATCGAGCGCGCGAAAAAAAACTGGACGACCGAAGAACTGGTCACGGCGACGCGGCTCTTATTACAGGCGAACGAAGGCGAAACGGCTTCGCGCTTTCTCTACACGCTTTTCGTGCGCGAAGATTTTCACACGGGCAACAGCAGCAACGGCGGCAATTTTCGCGCGCAGATTTTGTACCAGCTTTTCGAGATGTTTTCCGACGCGGAAAATTTGAAGCTGCCGCTGACGAAAGGCGATTTGAGATTTTACGCCGACGCGGCGCGCGCCGACACGAGCCCCGGAATCGCGACCGGAATTCTCTCCCTGATTTTCTCGGACACGCGCCCGCAGAAAAGATTCGACGAGCAGGAAGCGAACGCGACCGAATATTTTAATCGCGCCGCCGCGTATCGCATTTTTCTGGAATACAAAAAAGAATTCCCGACATCGCCCGAGCTGGCGCAGATGTATCTCGACATCGTGCGGCTGTACGCGGCGACCAAAGAGCCGGAAATCGCCGAAAAAACGCTGAGCGAATTTGCCGAAAGATACGCCGATTCGATTGATTTTCCGGCGACCGCTTTAAAATTAGCCGACGCTCTGGCGACGACCAATCAGCCGGAAAAAGAGCGCGGAGTTTACCGAAAGCTGCTGGATTATCTCGGCAAACAAAAAAGTTCGCTTGCGCCGCAGACGGCTTTCAATATTAATCCGGGCGCGCAAAGCTCTGAAATCACGCCGAGCCGCAACGACGGCATCAACATCCCGAAACCGCAGCCGACGCCGACGCCCGATTATTATTTTTATAACGAAAACAAAACCACTTTTCGCGATTATCTGACGCGAGAAACCGTCGGCGGCGGAATAACTTACGCCGAAGTGCTGGAAAAGCTCGTCGCCTCGCTCGCCAAAGAAAGAAAAACGCCGGAAATTCTCGAACTTTACTCGGCGGAAATCGCGAAATACCCGGACGAAGAATGGCTTTACGAGCGGCGGCTGGATTGGCTCGAAAAAACCGGTCTCGCCGAAGAACAACTGAAAGCTTATCAAACGGCGCTCGCCCGTTTTCAGTCGCGCGGCTGGCAGGACAAGCTGGCGCGCTGGTTTCTGCGGCAAAAGCGCAGCGACGATTTCGCGGCGTTTTCCGAAGACTTAGCCGGAAAATTAAACGACGCGGAAATTCAGTCGTATCTGGCGCAGTTCGTGGACGGAAACGTTTCCTCGCCGGGCGAGTTTGAGAGGCGTCTGTATCTGAAGCTCTACGAAACGGCGCACGCGCGTTTTCCGCGCAATATCGCCTTTGTCGAGGGCTTGCTGCGTTTTTATAAAACGAACCGGATGCGAGATGACTGGCTGCGGCTCGCCGCCGAATATTATTTTGAATCGCCGGAAATCCGCGCAGCCTTTCTCGACGATTTGGCGGCGAAAGGCGAGCTGCGAAATTACCTGCAAAAAGCGAGCGGCAGCGGCGAGAGCGCGATTTACGAGCTTTTTCGCGCGGACGCCGCCGTCCGTCTGTCGAATTACGAAAACGCGATTGCCGCTTATCGAAAGCTGAACGAGATTTATCCGAACACGCCGGAATTTTCGGCGCGGCTCGTTAATTTCACACGCTCGTTCGGGCAGAAGAACCGCGAGTTTTTGACGGAAGCGGCTGGCGTCGCCAAATCGCAGGCTGATTTTCAGCCGTCTGTTTCAGCCTATCGAACGCAGGCGGGCGAGATTTTCGCCGAGCTCGGCGATTACGAAAAAGCGCGCGGCGAATGGGAAAAACTGATTGCGACGGCGCAGGGCGACCGCGAAATTTATCTCGAAACGGCGAGCGTCTACTGGGATTATTTTCAATACGAAGACGCGTTGCGGACGATAAAAACGCTGCGCGAAAAATTTGCCGACCGGGCGCTTTACGCCTTTGAAGCGGGCGCGATTCTGGAAGCATTGCAGCGGCGGGATGAGGCAATCGGCGAATACATCAAGGCGCTCGGCACGCGCGAGGACGAAACCGCAGGCGCGACGCAGAAATACAAGGCGAAAAAACGTCTGGCGAATCTTTTTACCCGCAGCACAGCCGCCGCAAGCGAAAAAAACTCTAACGAAAACGATTTGGAGCGTATTATCGAAACGGCGTATCTGAAAGAAAGCGCAAAACGCGGCGCGGACGCTTCATATCTGGCATTGGGCTACGCCGAATTTCTCGTCAAAATCAAACGTAACGCGAAAGCCGAAAGCGTTCTGAACCGCGCGATTTCGCAGAGCCGCGACGCGGAATTTCTGGAAGAAGCGAAAGATTTCTGCGCCTCCGAGGAAATCGAATCCGGCGAGCGAGATGCGCTTAAACGGCTCGCCGAAACGAGCGACAGCCCGCGCCGGAAAATCTCTTATCACCTGCTGCTGGCGACGAGCTTCGAGGAAGCGGGCGAGCGCGACGCCGCGCGGGCGATTCTGGGGCAAACGGTGCGAAATTTTCCGACGAATTTCGGCGTTCTGACCGAAGCCTCGGATTTCTACTGGCGGCTCGGATTTGAAAACGAATCAATCGCGCTTTTGCAAAACGCTCTGCCGCGCAGTCGCGGCGCTTATCGCGGCTGGCTGGCGCAGAAGCTTTCCGGACGATTGATTCAAAGCGACCGGCTCGATGCCGCCGAGCGAATTCTGTCGGAGCTGCACGCCGAAGAAAAAGCGGACACGGAAATTTTCCGCGAGCTGGCGGGCATCTACGTGCGCGCGGGAAAGCCCGAAGCGCTGCGAAAAATTTTCGATGAAACCGTCGCCGCGCTCCGCCAAAATGCGACCCGGAACGAATATCTCGATATGGAGATTGCCGATTTGCGCGGGCGGATGATCGACGCTTTCACGCGGCTGAGGGATTATCAATCGGCGATTGAGCAGCACATCGAAATCATCAACCGCGAGCCGGAAAACGAAGAGCTGACCGAAAACGCCGTCGCCTACGCCGAACGTTACGGCGGCGCGGAAACGCTGCTGAATTATTATCTGAAAACCAGCGCCGAAGCCTTTAAAAACTATCGCTGGAACGTCGTGCTGGCGCGCATTTACGAGGCGCGTAAAGATTGGGAAAACGCCGCGAAAAACTATCGCGCCGCCATCTACAACCAGCCCGAAATGATTGAGCTTTACCTGGCGCTCGCCGAGGTCGAAGCCCGCCGAAACAATTTCGACGAAGCAATCGGAAATCTCGACACCGTTCTGGAGCTGACCAACGACGACGCGCAGTATGTCAAGAAGAAAATCGAAATTTTGAAAAGAGCCGGGCGCGCGCGGGAAATCGAAGCGGAAAAAGCGAAGCTGCCCGCCGAAAACGAAGAAAAAAAGACCGCGCCCGCCGACCGTTTCGCCGAGGCGCGCGAACTGCAAAACACCGAGAAGGAAGCGGCGCGCAGGCTTTACCGCGAGGCGTTTGAAAAACTGCTGGAAAATCCGCTTGACGGCGGCGCTTTAAAAGCCGCGGACATTACGGCTTACGTCCAATCCGTTCGCGAAGAAGAACCGCTGAATCAAATTCACGAAAGGCTCTGGCAATTGCGCGAAAAATTAATCGAGATTGCCGACGACTCGGGCGACGGCAACTCGCCCGAAGCCGTCGAAGCGCGAAAACGGCTGGTAACGCTGGACGGCGCGTTGACCGAAGCCGTCGGCGGCATCGCCAAATCGGTCGCGACCGACGAGGAAATAGCCGCTCTGCACGCCGATTTACAACGCCGCCTCGAAGACGTTTCGCTCGCCGCCGCGGCAGACCGGCATCGAACCGCCGCGTTGATTCAGGATTTGAGCCGCCGCGCCGGATTCGGCGATTTGGAAGAAACGATTCTGGTCGGAAAACTGGACGAATCGACGACTGACCGGCAGACTAACCTGCAAAATCTGCTCGGTTTCTACAACGAGCGCGGCGCATACGGAAAAGCCTTCGACGTGCTGGAAAAATACGGCGGCGGCAGTCCCGCGATGAGAGCCGAAGCGGCGCGCCTGGTCGGCAATCGCGAAAAAGAACTGGCAGCGCTGCGCGAGATTTACTGGATAAAAGACGAAAAAATCAACGTTTCGATTGACGCAAACGTGGCGCGTTATCTCGAAATTCTTTACGCCGAAAACCGTGACGAATTAAAATCGCTGACCGAAAAATCTTCCGCCCGCCAGCTTCAGCTCATCAATTTTCTGCTCGGCAAAGGCGAGCGCGAGCTGGCGCACGCGGCAATCGAAAGCGCGAATCTTCCGGCAGCCTGGAAAATTTCCCGCCACGCCGAAACATCGCTGGCTCTGAAAGAATTTGACGAAAACGCCGAATGTTATTTCTGCGACGCGCTGCAACTTGATTTAATCGGCAATCTCGTCCGGCAAAAACCCGATAAAGACCGTTTTTTGATAAACGCCGACTGGTTTTGGCTGACGCGCGAATACGGCGAATGGCTCGCGGAAAAAGCCGAATCGCAATCAGCGGGCGCGGCGGAACGGAAAGACGCGGAGAGTGCAAAATACCTGACCGCACTGATTGAAAACTTTCCGCGCAGCAGCGCCGAACAGGCAAAGCTCGGCGACTTCTACCTGCGGCGCGGAAATCAGCCGGAGAAAGCGATTGAGCATTTCCGGCTCGCCGTTGAAATCTACGATGAAGACAGAACGAGCTGGGCGAAATTAGGCGCGGCTTACCACGCGGCGGGCAAAAACGAATGGGCGCGGGACTGCTGGCGAAAAGCCCTCGCCGGAGACGACAGCGTCGCCGCCGCTCTGGGTTATTTCCGCGTTTTGCAGGAATACGGTTTGAGCGGCGAGGCGCGGGAAAATCTGCCGCCGGTCATCGTTGAATTTTTGCGGAATTTCAACGCGGAGCACTCTGAAGATTTTCAAAATCTGATTCGCCTGATTGCCGCGTCATTCAACGACGAGGCGGAAAAGGCGGCGTATTTCCGGAAAATTCTGCAAGAGCGACCGGCAGATACGTCGCTCGCCGCACTGCTCGTCGGCGAATCTCTGATTGGGAAAAGTCAGCGGAGCGGATTTTACGAATTGTTAATCGCTCGCAGCGGGGCTTTGAGCGACGGCGATTACGACTACGATTTCAGGTCGACGCTGCAAAGAGTCTGGACTGTCGCGGACGCCGAATCCGTTTACGAGCAGGAAAATGATTATCAGCTCGATAAACCCGAAAACGAGCGTTTTGAACACCAGAAAAATTATCTCGCGTTTCTCGTCGCCGGGCGCGAAAACGCCCGCGCCAAGCAATTAATCGCGGCAGTCGAGAAAAGCCTTTTGCGCCGCTACGCGCGCCCGCGCTGGCTGCGGC
>JALZHR010000378.1 GCA_030860665.1 Acidobacteriota bacterium | reverse complement strand
TTATCCTGACCTTTACGGCGCTCGGGATGCTGCTGGCGATTTTCGTCGGCGCGGCTGGAATAAATCTTTTCGCGGCAAATCCGTGGGTCAATCTTTTAATCACCGGAATTTTTCTTTTCTTCGCCTTCAATCTTTTCGGCTCGTATGAAATCAACGTGCCGACTTCCGTTTTGACGAGGCTCGACAACCTGACGCGCAGCCACGAAGGCGAGGGCAGCGGCATCGTCGGCGCGCTTTTGATGGGCTTGACCTTTACGCTGACTTCGTTCACCTGCACGTCGCCGTTTGTCGGCACGATTCTGGTGTCGGCTTCGCAGGGAAGCTGGCAGATGCCGCTCGTCGGAATGCTGGCGTTTTCGACCGTTTTCGCTTTGCCGTTTTTCGTGCTCGCGCTCGTTCCCCAGTGGGTTTCGCAACTGCCGCGCGCGGGCGGCTGGATGAATGCCATCAAGGTCTCGATGGGCTTTCTGGAAGTCGCGGCGGCGATGAAATTTCTTTCAAACGTCGATTTGGTCTGGGGCTGGGGAATTTTTACGCGTCCCGTCGTGCTGGCAATCTGGATTGCGATAGGCATTATTTTAGCGATTTATCTTTTAGGAAAATTCCAGCTTTCGCTCGACTCGAAGCCGGAAAGAATCGGCGCTTTTCGCCTCGTTTCGGCAATCGCCAGCTTAGCCATAAGTTTCTATTTGCTGACCGGGCTTTTCGGCGCGAAACTCGGCGAGCTGGAATCGTTCCTGCCGCCGGAAACGGAAAATTCGCGCAGCTTTAACAATTCAAAATCAGCCGACGAGCCGAACTGGATAAACAACGATTTTGAAGCCGCTTTAAAGCAGGCGAAAGCGGAAAATAAAATGGTTTTCGTCGATTTTACGGGCTACACCTGCACGAACTGCCGCTGGATGGAAGCGAATATGTTTCCGAAAAGGGAAGTCGAAGCCGAGCTGAACAAACTGGTTCTGGCGCGGCTCTACACCGACGGCAGCGGCGAGCTTTACGAGCGCCAGCAGCAGTTTCAGGAACAGACTTTTCAAACCGTCGCGCTCCCGTTCTACGCCATTTTCGACGCCGACGGCAAACCGCTCGCGACGTTTCCCGGTCTGACCAGAAACGTGCAGGAATTTGTTGACTTTTTGCGGAAAACGCAGAAAAATTAAACCGCAGAGACGCCGCAGAAGCAGAGATTTTTCAGAGAGAGTCTCAAGCCGCTGATGAATGCGGATAAGTGGGATAAGAAATAGACTTATCCCACTTAATCCTTTTTTAATTTCTCTCCGCGTCTGCGGCGTCTCTGCGGTAAAAAATCTTATGAAAACGGTCAAAATCGAAAATTTAATCGAAGGCTTGCGCGAAATTCCCGATGCGGAATTTACCTGCGACAACGTTTACCGGTTTCTCGCCGAAAATCCGGTCGAGGTCGACACCATCTCGCCGTATTTTTTCTGGTGCGAGCGGTTCTACACGCGAAATCTGATTTACAAGGACGAGCGTTTCGAGCTGATGGCGGTCTGTTGGGAGCGCGGGCAGCAGTCGCGCGTGCATAATCACGCCGAGCAGCGGTGCTGGATGACCGTTCCGGTCGGCAAGCTGCACGGGCAGAATTTCCGCGCCGTCGAAATAGACGAAAAGACCGGATTTTGCAAGCTGGAAAAGACCGACTGCTTTGATTTGTCCGATTGTCTGGCGGCGAAAGTCGAGCTGGAAGAGCCGATTCACCAGATTTCAAATCCGCTCGAATTCGACAGCCGCGCCGTCAGCCTGCACATCTATTCCAAGCCGTTCGATAAATGCCTGTCCTATTGTCTGGAAACCGACCGCTTCAACGAAGTTCCGCTTTCTTACACGAGCGTCGGCGGCAAGCTCTGTGACGGCGTAAAGCTATAGATTTCAATGTTTTTGCTGTTGCAGGAAACAGGTCGAACGCTGGCTGAAAAAAGCACGTTTGAATCCGTCGAGCAGCCGGTCGTTGCAGCCGTTCAGTGGCTGCGGCTCGGCGTCGAGACGATTGGCGCGGTTATCATCTGCATCGGCGTCGTGCTGGCGATTTATCAATTCATCCGGCATTTTCGCGCGGGCGAGGGCGAGCGGGCTGACAATTTCAACAGCATCCGGCTGACGCTCGGCAAATATCTGGCGCTCGCTCTTGAATTTCAGGTCGGCGCGGATATTCTGTCGACCGCTATCGCGCCAACGTGGGAGCAAATCGGCAAGCTCGCCGCCATCGCCGCCATTCGCACTCTGCTGAATTATTTTTTAACCCGCGAACTGGAACACGAGCGCCGACGCGAAAACAACTGAGAACTGAGAATAGCGGTCAGCCATCAGCTATCAGCCATCAGCTTTTAACTCTGAATAATTAACTATCAGTTATCACTTATCAGTTATTAGTTATCAGTTATTTAAGATGAATCAAAGCAATAGGAAATGGTTAATCGTTATCGGGCTGATTTGCCTGATTTACGCGGCGCTCAGGTTTTGGAATCTGACGGCTTCGTGTTTGTGGTTTGACGAGATTTTCAGCGTTCACGCGGCTTCGCTCGACTGGCGTAATTTGCTTTGGTTTGTCGCGCAGGATTTGATTCACCCGCCGCTTTTCTACGTTTTGCTGAAAATCTGGACGGCGGCGGGCGGTGAGTCGCTTGTCTGGCTGCGGATTTTTCCGGTTTTCTTTTCGCTTCTCGCCGTTTTTCCTTTTATTTTGTTATGCCGCGAATTGCGGCTTCCGCCTTCAACCATCGCGCTGGCTTTAGCCTTTTTCGCCGTTAACGGCTCGCTCATCAAATACGCGCAGGAAATCAGGATGTACTCGCTGCTGCTGTTTTTCGCGCTCGTTTCATACTGGCTTTTCGCGCGGTTTTTAAATTCGGGAAAAGGTTTTGTATTTTTACTAATCGTTAACGTTCTGCTGGTTTACACGCATTATTACGGCTGGTTCGTCGTGTTTTCCGAGGCGATTGCGGTCGCCGTTTTGAGCCGCGAAAAATTAAAACCGGTTCTTTTAATGGTCGGCGCGGTTTTTGTCGGCTTCGCGCCGTGGATTTACGCTCTGACGCAGGCGGCGAAAATTAACGCCGACGTCGGGCAGAACATCGGCTGGATGGCGAAGCCGAGCCTGCGCGCGATTTTACAGTTCGTCTACGATTTGTTCGAGCCGGTTTATTTTCAGCAAAGCAATATCGACTCGAGAGCGATTCTGCTTCTAAGCCTGCCGATTATCGTGCTCGGCATTATCGCTTTTGTTTTCTGGCTGGCGAATCTGAAAAACGAAAGCCGCGAAGACAGGCGTAATCTGATTTTGCTGGCGATTTTTACGGCGACGCCGCTCGTTCTGGCTTTTGTCGTAAGCTGGATTTCGCCTTATTCAATCTGGGGCACGCGGCATCTGATTATCGTTTTCGCGCCGTTCGCGATTCTGCTGGCGGCGGCGTTTTCCAAAATAAACCTTCCGCAAATCCGTCTGCCCGCGCTCGGATTGATTTTTCTTCTTTCCGCCGCCGCCTTCGTCTTGCAGGCGAGACAGCCGCAGCCCGTTTTTATCTGGTGCGCGTGGGAAAATCTGGCGCTCGGTCTGCGCGCCGAAAAGCCCGCGAAAATTTACGTTTTTGAAGATTTAGTCGCTTATCATTTCTGGTTCGCGCTGCGCGATTCGGATGCCGGTTTTGAAGTCGTAAAAATCAACGGAATCGAAGGCTTAGCCGAAGACAAAGCCTATTTTCTGCCGCGCGGTTTCGATGAAGTGAAAACCGCCGGTGAAAGCGCGTTTACGGGCGAAAGATTTTTCGTCGCCTTTCGCGATAAAAACCCCGACGAGACGAAACCGCCTTTAAAAAATCTGATTGAAAAAGGCTACAAAATCGGTGAGCCGAGAGTTTTTGAGGCGCAGGGCTTAAAAGCGTTTCTGGTCGAAATCCGAAAGTAAAAAAGGCGGAAGCCCGCGCGTGAGCAAGGGCGCGAAAACAATGCGGAATGAGGAACGCGGATTGCGGATTGGTCGTTGAATAACGAAAATTCCGCATTCCGC
>JALZHR010000262.1 GCA_030860665.1 Acidobacteriota bacterium | reverse complement strand
GCCTCATACGGGATGTTCGGCTTTGCGGGCGTTTTTCACCCGCAGGCGGATGTCGTGCCGGTGACCATCCAGACGACCATTTCGAGCAACTGCCAGGAACAGATAATGAATCAATTTACTTCAATCGTGCGGCAGCGGCTTCTGGAGCAAAATATCGACACGACAAACGGCACGGTCGATCTCGGAATTATAATCTTCAACAACACGCCGGGATGCCCCGATTACCCTTTCGCCACGCGCGGAGCGCTCGGCGCGCGCGGAGTTCCGCAATGGTTATGGATGCCGGAGAGCTGGTTTGTGACCGGACCGTCGATAATGGCGCACGAAATAGGTCACGCGCTCGGGGGCAATCACCCGTATTCCCTGCGGTGCTCAGACTTTGATAACGGGCAAACCTGCGTCGCCGCCGAAGCTAACGATAGAGATTTGATGACCTACGGCGGCGCATATTACCTGATGCCGAATAATTTTGAAAGGCGGCGCTGGGGTTGGCATCCGCCGGGCGCTTTCGATAATCCTTCGACCGGATTCGTTCATCTGTTTGATTTGCAGTCTACAGTCCTGCCGTTCGTCAAAGACACCGCGCGGCGCGGAAGATTTTATTTCCGAAACCTGTCGAGCGGACCTTTCTTTGAATATGACATTTACCCGGAAGCGCGGCGAAACTGGGGACAGTTTGAGAGGTATCAGGGAAATGACGAAGCGTTTCGCATGGGAATCGCCGTGCGCATCGGTCACCGGAACTTCGCTGCGCCCGAAGGCGCGCCCGCGCTGCTCGACCCAAACAACACTCCCCAAATAGAAGACGCGCCGCTGCGCGAAAACCAGCAGGTTTCGATTGGCGGAGTGGTCATTAAATGCACGAGAGAACATAACCCGGGCTGGGGAACGCGGATGAGAATTCAATGACAACGCCGCGCAGCCGCAGCGCCGCCGGTTAAAAACGAAGCGAAGAAATGAAGCCCGACGCCTGTTCTTCCGCTGCTGCTGCTGTTTCCGCAAATCGCGGTAAACATTATGAATAAACAAATAAAAAAACTGCCTGATTGGAGAGCTTTAAAAATGAAAAAATATTTTCTGTTAATTTGTCTAGCCTTATTCGCATTTCAAGTCGTCGCACAACCGCCGCCAGCCGCGCCGGATTACTCCCCTGAAAATTGGAAGGAATATTCCTACCAGCAGGACAACGTAAAATTCCGCTTTCCCGCCGAGCCGAAAATCGCTCTCGAAAACAGCGAAAGCAGCGGCGTTAAATTTACGATACGAAAATATATCCGGCAATCTTTTCTGGCGATGGAGCTGTGGGTGATGGAATATCCCGCCAACATACCGGAGGGAAAAGAAACGCTGGAATTCCTGCGCAACGTCGCGGTCGATTCCGTTAAACATATGTCGCCGAAAATCATTAAGGAATCCGATATAACGGTCGACGGCAACGCCGGTAAGTTTATCCAGATGGAAACGAGCGACGGCGTCGTCACGCGCTATAAATTCTTCTACGTCAAAAACCGAATTTATTATTATTTTGCCGCCGTTAGAAAAGGCGAAAAGCACGGCTTTAATTACGAGAATGATTTCGAGAAGGTGGCAATGGGCTTTCTCGATTCGGTAAAGCTGATTCCTTCGGGCGGAAAGAAATAACAGGACTGCAAATATAAAAGCCGTTTCCCGCAAAGGAGACGGCTTTTTGCCCGCCCGCCTACCGAATTTCACCGAATCTTCTGCCGCAAGGCTGACAACGCAGAATTTCTCACGCCTGCCGCAAAATTGTCTTGTAAATTAATTCTTTTTAGCCTTATACTTGAGCGGCTCTTCACAGAGCTTTCACTCCGTTTGCATTATCGTTTTTTAAACCTTTCAATCAGGGAAAAATTTAACTTGAAAAGGAAAACTATGCCCAATAAATTAAAAATGTTCCGTTTTTTCTGCGCCGTCTTTGCGCTTTTCGTTGCCTGCTCCGTTTCGGTCGCGGCGCAAACCACCGCGTTCACCTATCAGGGACGCTTTACCGATTCGAGCGTTTCGCAGCCGACCAGCGGCACTTACACGATGAAGTTCCGGCTTTACGACGCGCTCGCGGGCGGCAATCAGGTCGGCAGCGAGCTGACCCAGAGCGTAACCGTTACCAACGGCATATTTACGACGTCGCTCGATTTCGCCACCGGACCGTTCGCCGCCGGTCAGTCGCTCTGGCTGGAGATTCAGGTCGGCGCGGCGACGCTCACGCCGCGCCAGAAAATCGAGAGCGTGCCTTACGCGATTCGCTCCGTCAGCGCCGGTTCAGCCGACGTGCTGTCGAGCCTTTGCAATTCGTGCGTGACGAGCGCGCAGATTGTTTCGCTCGACGGCTCGAAAATCACCGGCACCGTGACCGACGCGACCAACGCCTCTGTCGCTTCGAGCGTCACTTCCGCCGCGGGCAGCAGCATCGTCACGGCAATCAACGCGGGCAGCGCGACCATCAACACCGCGAACGTGAGCGGCGACGTCGAGCTTGCGCCTTCCGCGCAGCAGACGACGAGCAGCACGAACGACCTTATCAACCTGAAGCTGAACGGCGCCGGCACGCTCGGCACGAGCGGCACGAACGACCTTCTGTCTCTGAGCGCGGGCGGCACTTATTCGACCGGCTCGCTCGATATGGAATGGTTTCGCGTCGATAACGCGGGCGGCATTCTCGCGATGGGAACGTGGGACGGCGAAAACGAAGTGGTCGGCGTCGGAACGATACCGGCGACCGGCAACGGGACGCGGATGATGTGGTACGGCGCAAAAGGCGCTTTTCGCGCGGGCTACGTGAACAACGGCGCGTGGGACGACGCCAACATCGGGCAGGGTTCTTTCGCCGCCGGTATGAACAATCGCGCCTCGGGCAGACTTTCGACCGCCTTCGGCAACAGCAACGTCGTCAGCGGCATCCAGTCGACGGCAATCGGCGGCAACAACACCGTCAGCGGCGCGAACTCTTTCGCGCACGGCAGCCTCAACACAGTCAGCGGCAACAACGCGACCGCGCTCGGCAGCCAGAATACAATCGGCAGCAGCGCCAACTCGGGCGCGTTCACCTTCGGGCTGCTCTCGCAGGCAAACGCTTCGCAGGCTTACGCCATCGGCGAGCGCGCGACCGTCAGCAGCACGCGCGCGATGGTCATCTCGCTCGGACCGAGCTTCGGCGTCGCAACCAATGACGCGGGCACTTCCACTTTCACCGTGCGCGCAGCCAACGGTATCTATTTGGGCACAAACACCGGAACGCCGTCTATAACATCCGGTCACTTTATCGAAACTTCAACCGGAGCTTATCTGACCAGTACCGGCGTTTGGACGAATACTTCGAGCCGCGATCTGAAAACGAATTTCACGCCGGTCGATACCCGTTCGATTCTGCAAAAGATTTTAAACCTTCCGATTCAGAGCTGGAACTATAAATCCGAAGAAGGCGGCGTCACACACATCGGCGCGGTTTCCCAAGATTTTTATCAAGCCTTTCAACTAGGCGACAGCGACCGCTCAATCGCTACAGTTGATGCTGACGGCGTTGCCTTCGCCGCCATTCAGGGCTTATACGCGGAGCTGAAAGACCGCGACGCGATAATCCGGCAGCAGGAGCAGCAGCTAACGAAGTTTCAGCAGCAGCTCAGCCAGCAGCAGACGATGATTGACGAATTAAAGCGGATGGTCTGCGCGGGCAAACCGCGAACCGGAGCCTGCCGATAAAAGGGGAAAACAAAATGAAGACGACAATCAGATTCATCGTGACGGCGGCAATCGCCGTCACGTCTTTCGTCGCAGCCGCCAGCGCGCAGGTGGCGAGCAATCCGCCCTACACGCTCGAACAATCCGTCATAGCTTCGGGCGGCGGAACGGCGGCGGACGCGGGAAACGTCTATAAAATCGAAAGCGTCATCGGTCAGCCCGTCGCCGGAACGAGCAGCACGAACGGTTCCTACACGCTGCGAAGCGGTTTTTTCACGCCCGCGCCGTTTAGCCCGACCGCCGCGTTCGCGAAGGTGAGCGGCAGAGTTCTGACCGCCGACGGTCGCGGCATCCGTAATGTTTCGGTGACGATGACCTCGACGAGCGGCGCGACGCGGATGGCTTTCAGCAGCAGCTTCGGCTATTTCACTTTTGAAGACGTGCCGGTCGGCGAGGTTTATATTCTCAGCGTCCGCGCCAAGCAGTTTCAGTTCAGCCTGAACACGCAGGTAATTTCCGTCTCGGAAGATGTCGGCGGCATTAGCTTTATCGCCGACCCGCAGTAAATTGCGGAAAAAATCATTAGCCGAAACGACGGCAGAGCCACGCCAATTAAGCGGGCTTTGCCGTCGAAAATATCCGCTCCGCAGGCATCAGTCGCAATTTTTTTCGTATTATTCGATTCGTTTCGGCTCGCCGGCAACACTCGTTCGGAAATTGTTTTCGTAAAGTAAAGATAATCTTTAACCAACCGCACCGCGTAGAAAGATTGACAGCCCTTCGCAAATAATCTAAATTCTTTCCAACCGACAACGACAAGTTAAATTCGCCAGCATTTGAGGGAAAATGCTAAAGCCGGAGAATTATGTAAATTCCCGGTGAATTTAACGAGTCGTTTTTTGCTCTTTTATAAGGATTTTTGAATAAAGGCTCATAGATATGAAATGGATTAAGAAAGGATTGATTTACCGCCCGGAAAACTTATCCTGGGCGACGAACTCCGCACTCCAACCGACGCCTCTCATCCTCGACGAAAATACGATTCGGCTCTACGTCGGATTGCGCGACGATAAAGGCAGAAGCAGGGTCGGCTTTGTCGATGTCGACGCGGCGAATCCGGGCGAAATAAAAAGAGTTTCGGAAACGCCCGCGCTTGACGTCGGCGAACCCGGAACTTTCGACGAAAACGGCGTCGTGCCGTGCGCAGCCGTCCGGTGCGGCGACGAAGTCAGGCTTTACTACGCCGGTTACCAGCTCGGGCACAGCGTCCGGTTCTTCGTTTTCGGCGGGCTGGCAATCAGCCGTGACGGCGGCGAAACCTTCTCGCGCTACAGCCGCGCTCCCGTTTGCGAGCGGAACGATGCAGAGTTATTGTTTCGCGTCATTCACACGATTTTTGAAGAAAACGGCGTCTGGCGCGTCTGGTACGGCGCGGGCGACGATTTCGAGCTTGACGCCAGAGGCTACCAGCTGCCGCGCTACAACATCCGTTATATGGAATCGCCGGACGGTTTGAGCTTTCCGCAGACAGCCGGAAAAGTCGTGCTCGACTGCGCGCCGAACGAGTATCGCACCGGGCGACCGTTCGTCGTTAAAAACAACGGCGGCTATCAGATGTTTTTCGGCGGCGGCGACCGGAAAAAAAACTATCGTCTCGCTTATGCCGAATCGTCGGACGGCATAAATTGGACGCGAAACGATACGCAGCTCGGCATCGACATTTCCGCCTCGGGCTGGGACTCGGAAATGATGGCTTATCCGTGCGTCGTTAAAGCCTCAAACGGCGCAACTTATCTTTTTTACAACGGCAATAATTACGGATATGAAGGATTCGGTTACGCCGTCGCCGCTCGCGAACGTTGATTCCGATGTCGCTGACGGCAATAGTTTTTATGTTCGACCAATGAATAGACCGGCTTTAATAACACCTGTCGGAACGATTCTTATTTCTCCGTCGCCTTTTTCCAGCCTGTCGATTCCGATACTTTTCATCTTCGATTTACGCCTTATCAGATACAGCGCTTTTCATTAAAGCGCTGTTTTCAGCAGTAATTAAAATTAAAAGGTAAAATGATTATGAACATTTCCGAAATAGCTCCCGACGTTTACAGGCTTTCTCTGTTTGTGCCGGAAATCAATTTGCAGTTTAATCAGTTTCTCGTCAAAGACGACGAGCCGCTTCTGTTTCACACCGGAATGCGGGCGATGTTTCCGCTTTTCCGCGAAGGCGTGGCAAAAATCATCAATCCCGCGGATTTGCGCTGGCTCGGCTTCAGTCATTTTGAAGCCGATGAATGCGGAGCGCTGAACGAATGGCTCGAAGTCGCTCCGAATGCGACGCCGATTTGCAGCCTGGTCGGCGCTCTGGTGAGCGTGGATGATTTTGCTTCCCGCCCGGCAAAAGGCTTAGCCGACGGCGAGACTTTCAGCACCGGCAAAAACGAATTTCGTTTTGTGAAAACCCCGCATCTGCCGCATTGCTGGGAAGCCGGTTTATTGTTTGAAGAAACTCAAAAGACGCTTTTCTGCTCGGATTTGTTCGCCCAGAGCGGCGACGTCGAACCGTTTACCGAATCCGGCGGCATTCTTGAAACCGTCAGGCGTGAAATGCTCGAAGAACAACAAAGTCTGTTTGCAGACGCGACGCCTTACACCACCCGAACCGAATCGAACCTGCAGAAGCTAATCGAGCTTAATCCGAAAACGTTTGCAGTTATGCACGGCTCTTCGTTTGCTGGCGACGGCGCTAACTCTTTGCGCGAGCTTGGAGTTATCCTGCGGGAAGTGCTGACCAGGTAAATTTTTATCGTCAATTTAATAAATTGCAGACAGGCGGAAAGATATAACTTTCGAGCGCTTTAAGAGTCGGGAAAATGCAAAAG
>JALZHR010000260.1 GCA_030860665.1 Acidobacteriota bacterium | reverse complement strand
GACGTTCCCGGTTTTATGGAAGCGATGACGATGTCTTTTCCCATCCGCGCCGACTGGGTCTGGGAAGATTTGACGCCCGGCTCGGAGATTCGCGCTGAGCTGGTGGTCGACGACGCCAAAGGCGATTACTGGCTGGAAAACATCGGCATCATCGCCGCCCCGAACCCGAACCAGCCCGCGCCGCCCGCCGACGAGCGATTCGCCCAGCTCGGCAAGGAAATTCCCGATTTCACGCTGACCAACCAGGACGGCAAGCGGTTTTCGCTGAAGGATTATCGCGGCAAGGCGCTGGCGGTCACGTTCATCTACGCGCAATGCCCTTTGCCCGATTACTGCATTAAAATGTCCACCAGCTTCAGCGACATCGCCAACCAGGTGCGCGATTCGGACTTGAAAGATAAAATCCGCCTCCTGAGCATCTCGTTCGACCCGGCGCGCGACACGCCCGAAAAACTCCGGCAATACGGTCAGGGCTATCTTGGCAAAGATGCGCCGCCCGATTTCACCGTCTGGCAATTAGCCGTCGGCTCGGACAAGGAAGTGCGCGCGGTAGCCGACTTTTTCGGTCTGCGCTACGAAATCGACCCGAACGACAAAACCCAGTTCAGCCACTCGCTGAGAACCGCCGTCATCGCCCCCGACGGCAAAGTGACGAAAATCTTCCCCGGCAGCGACTGGACGGCAAACGATTTACTGAGAGAAATGAAGGCGACGTTGAAGTGAGTTTTACGGCTTTGCAGAAAAATCAGGAAAAGCGGCGATTAAACGAACGGCGAATTCAAAATTCTAAATTGTAAATTATTTCGGAAAACCTTATACAAATTAATTCAGAATTTATAATTTACAATTTAGAATTTTCTTTCTCCTGCTGTGGGCAAAGCCGCGTTTTATAGCTCAGTGTAAAAACCGTCCCGAATAATAAATTGAAGGCTAAACGTCCGCTGCCTTCGCAATATAATAAACTCGAAAAATAACCCGGTCGCTAAAACTGACCGGGTACAAATCGTTTTTAGACTTTTCCTGACCTGCCCGCGTCAAAACCATCGGAAATTAAAAATCGGTTTTTCCCGGACAAATGCCGAAGAGGAAATTATGCTGAAAATCCTGAGTGCTCTCGTGTTGGTCTGGCTGTGCAGCCTTACGGTCGCGGCGCAGCTTGAAAGCGTTTTTATTGCGCCGCAGGTCACCGATTCGCAGATTAACCAGAATTTGCAGAATCATTACGTTGCGATAAATCGCGGCGCGCCGGCGAAAAATCAGTTATTCGTGTTTTTTCCCGGCACGGGCGGCGTGGCGTTTAATTATCAGGAAATTGTCAACACGGCGGCGAACGAGGGTTTTCACGCCGTCGGGCTGACTTATCCGAACGCCGAGGCAGTTAATGAATTATGCGGCGGCGGCGCGGGAAACACTGACCTCGATTGTTATGCCAGGATGCGTCTGGAAGTCAAAGACGGCGTTGACCGGACGAATCTGGTCAACGTCAATCGTCCGAATTCGATTGAAAACCGGCTCGTCAAATTATTGATTTACCTGCGTGCACAGCGCCCGAATGAAAACTGGGGGCAATTTTTGCTTGACGACGCGACGATTAACTGGGCGAAAATCGTCGTTTCCGGTCATTCGCAGGGCGGCGGGCACGCCGGCATCATCGCCAGATTTCACCCGGTTCTGCGGGCGGTGATGTTCGCCGCGATGGATTTCAACGGCGCGGCAAACGCTCCGGCAAATTGGATTGCTCAGCCGAATACCACGCCGAACGCTTCGACGCCCGACAAATTCTGGGGATTTTCGCACCGGCGCGACGAGTTCGTCAATTTTACGATTTTAACGAATCGCATTTACCCGGCTTATGGAATGCCGCAGTTCGGCGCGGTCGTTAATGTTGACGCAGCTTCGCCGCCGTATAACAACACGCATTCCCTGACCAGCAATATCGAGTGCGAAAATTTTCACGGCTGCGTCGCGGCTGACGCTCGCCTGGTTCGCGATTCCAACAATGTGCCGGTTTATAAACCGGTCTGGCAGCATCTGCTGGCAAACACGCCCGCGCCTTACGGGCTGGTCGCACTTAAATTCCTGCGACACGGGCAAATAGTTAATCGCCCGCCGACCGGTCGAACCGTCAAAAATTACAAGCTCGTCTTGCAGGGCGGAAATTTTGACCAGAACACAAAAATTTTAATCAACGAAACAGAGGTCAACACGGAATTTGTCAGCGTGAACGAAATTCGCGCAAATTTCCCGGCAGGCAAATTCGGAAGCATCGGCAGCGCGAAGGTTCAAGCCGTTATGCCGAACGGACAAAAGACGAACTCGCTGACTTACTAATCAGCGAATTCGTTCTTGGGTAAATCGGAGCGGCGAACAATTCAATGGAGGCGCGGCGTCTCCACTTTAAAAACTTGGGCGGTTAATTCCGCATTGTGTGTTGCCGGTTTCGCCGGCTTCATTTTAACCATCAGATATTACTTTGCTTTCACGGCTTCCACCATTCCTCTGGCTTCAAAGCCGTCGTTGACGTTCCACGAATTCGGCTCGAATCTTAATGAAAGTTTAGCGTCGGAAATCGTGCCGGAAACGTTGACGGGCGGTTTCGGGTTTTCGGAAAAAGTTCCGGCGTCGAGGCGCGCGAGGCTGATTTTGCCTTCGTTCAGGCTGCCGGAAGCCGTCTCGGCGAGCATCATTTTTTTATCGCCTTTCGCGGTCAGGTTAAACGAGACGGTGATTAAATCGCCGCGAGTCAAAACTCCGATTGTGCCTTCCGCGCCGAAGGTTCGCTCGCGAAAGGCGAAGCCGCCGGAATAAATGAAATTTCCCTTCGTGACGCGATAATTCACCATTTTATTCGTCCACGTCGCCGTCGCGTCGAGCGCGAGCGTTTTTTCTTCCTCGACCGGCACGACCGCGATTTTAAACGGCGCGGTCAGAACCTGCGCCTGCATCATATCTTTGCGCGGCTCGTTTAAATCAATCAAAACCTTATCCGCGAGCTTGCGAATCAGAACTTCCCAACCGGCGGTCGGCTTCGTTCCGGCAAAAGCGGCGACGACGGCTTCCCGGCTGAAATCAATCGTCGAAGCGTCGGGCAGATTTTCAATCAGAGCTTGCAGCCGCGCGTATGTTTTCGCATCGCGCGCGACGAACAGAAACGGCTCTTCAACTTTCGCGTGCGCGCCTTCGGCGATGATTTTGTAATCTTCCGCGCGCGGCTCGACCTGCGGAGCGGGCGGATTGACGACCGGCTTCGTCGTTTTTTTCGAGCCGCCGGTCTTTTTCGAGACGGGCGCGGCTGGCTTTTTAAAAGTCTTTTTCCTTTTCGTCTGCGCCTGCGCGCCGTGCGCCGTAAATAAATTGATTGATAAAAGCGCTAAAATAAAAATTCCGATTTTTTTCATTCCCTTTTCCCTTTTTTCGCCCGTGATAAATGATAAGTGATAGGTGATAAGGAAAACAGTTATCAGTTATCGGCTATCAGTTATCAGTTAATCCGCCATTTTACGCGCGATTCGCTTCATCTCGGAGCGCAGCTGGTTTTCATCGACCGTTTTGGCGTCGCCGTCTCGGTAAATTTCCTCGCCCGCAATCATCGTCAGGCGGACTTCGCGGGCGGTCGAGGCGAATAAAATCGCCGAATAAATATCGTGAACGGGCTGCTGCGCCGCCGCGCCTAATGAGATGACGATTAAATCGGCTTGTTTGCCCGCCGCGAGCGTCCCGATTTCCGTTTCCAGATTGAGAGAGAGTGCGCCGCCGAGCGTCGCCGCCCGCAGAATTTCCTTTGCCGTCAGAAGTCGTTTTTTGTCTTCGCGCGACCGCGCGGCGAGCGCGGCAAAACGCGATTCTTCCAGCAAATCGCACGTGTTGTTGCTCGCCACCGAGTCGCTGCCCAAACCGATTTTTATTTGCGCGTCGAGAAATTTTTCAAACGGCGCGATGCCGTGTCCGAACTTAGCGTTCGATTTCGGGCAATGGGCGATGCGTGCGCCGCTCGCGCCGATCTTTTCGATGTCGCTTTCGGAAACCGTCACGCAGTGCGCCAGCAGCGGCGCGGTCTGCAAAACGCCGATGCGGTCGAAATATTCGATTGAAGAAATTCCGGGCGTGTCCCAGACGTGACCGAATTTCCGGTAAATTCCGGCGAAAAAGCCCGTTCCGTGCAGCATAAACTCGGTTTCTTCCTTCGATTCAGCGGCGTGAATCGAAAGGTCGACGTTCTGATTGAGAGCGTAATCGGCAATCAATTCAAAAAGTCTGCGGCTGACCGTATACGGCGCGTGCGGCGAGATTCCGGCTTTGACCCGGCGGGTTTCGGTTTCCTTTAGAGCCAGAAATTTTTCTTCGAGGCGGGCGAAATCGGCGGCGGCGGTTTCGTTTTTCGGCGAAAAATCGGTTTCCTGATAAACGACGCCGCGCAAGCCGGTTTGCTTTAAGGCTTCAAAACCGGCTTTGCCGTAGCGACCGATGTCCGCGAAACAGGTGACGCCCGCGCGCAAGCCTTCGAGCGCGCCCCAGACGGCGGAAATTTCGATGTCGCGCTCGGTCAGTTTTTCGGCGCGAACGGTCGAAAGCTTAACCAGCCACTTGGAAAAATCGTCCTCGACGTCGTCTAAAAAGCTGCGCATCGCCGTGATTTCAAGGTGCGAGTGAGCGTTGACGAAACCGGGCATAATGACGGCTTCGCCGAAATCTTCCATTGATGCGGCGGTTGCTGCTTCGGGAAATTTCGCGGCGATTTCCGCCCGCGCCCCGACGGCAATTATTTTATCTTTTTCGACGGCGACCGCGCCTTTGCTGATTGGCTCGTCTGAAACGGGCAAAACGTATTCGGCAGAAAGAATTTTCATCGTTCAACTAAATTAAATCAGAAGGGCGCCGAAAGTAAAAACATCTTCAACGCCCTTTCGATTTTCGATTCGGTTGAATAGTTGAATAAAGTTACGGCTCGACGGTCAGGAAAACGTCCAAAGCCCAGCGCCCGAAGCGCGCGTTCCGGGCGTCGCGCACTTTTGAATGATATTTGAAGCGATTGCCGTAGCGGTCGGCGCGCCTCGATTCCTGATAGTCGAGGCTGACGGCGACGACGTCCAGCGCAGGCAGCCGGAAAAGCTCTTCCGGCTCGGAGACGCCGTTGTGATTGCGGTCGAGCCATAAGCGCAGCTTTTGGAAAACGGCGTCTTTTCTGGTGATTCTGCCGTCTCCGCTGCCGCCGCGCGCGGGCTAGTCGAACATTCCGAGGCTGGCAAAGCCCTGTCTCGGATTTGAAAAGTCAATAAATTTCTCTGATGGAAAAGATAAGCTACTTTTTATTCTGAACAGCCGCGCGGTATCTTTCCAGAATCGACGAAACGTAGGATTTGGTCGAGGCGATATTGATGCGGTCGATGAATTCCCTCTCCGAAAGACGTGAGACGTCGGCGTCGCGCGTCCATTCCTCGACGCGGCTCGCGCCCGCGTTGTATGCCGCCAGCATCATCGCTTCTTCGGCGGGAAAGCCGCGATATTTTCCGCGCATTTTTTCCAGATACCAGCAGCCGATTTGAATATTGCGCTCCGGGTCGCGCAAAAATTCGACCGTGTTCTCCGCCGTCTGCCGCTCGAACTCGCGAAAGCCCGTCTCTTTCGCCCACTCGCGCGCCACCAGCGGCGTCACCTGCATCAGCCCGACTTCTTCGTCCGCGCCGATTTGCCACGCCCGGAAATACGTCTCCTCGTAGATGACGCTCCAGACCAAATCCCTGTCCAGACGGTAAATGCCCGCCTGCCGCGCGATGATTTCGTCGTAGCGGTGAATCCAGTATTGATTGAAATAATAAAGCCCGAGCGCGCCGGAAAGAGCGACGAGAACCGTCAGGCTAAGGAGAATATAACGACGCATTTCTATCGGAAAACGGAAAACGGAAAACGGATAGTCGGCTTTTCCGTTTTCCGTTTTTCGTTTTCAGTTCTTCATTTAATTAAGTTTTTTAAATTGCTTCCAGAAATCGACGGGGCGCAGCGAAGTATCGACGCCTTCGTAGCTCGAACGCCGCGCCGTTTCGTTCAGAACGTGCCCTTGCAGCCAGATGTCCGCCCGCAGCATCGCGCCCGCGTAAATTTCAGCGCCGCTCAAGGTGCGCCGGTTGACCAGGATTTCGAGATTAAAATCGCCCAGGTTCAGATAAATCCAGTAAAGGTCGCTGCCCGACATCGGGTTGCGCAGCGCGCTGAAGGAAATAATCTCGCCGCACAAGCTCCAGTCGTTTTCGCTTTCGACGACCGACTGAGCAAGCTCGTCGCAGGACTTCCAGAACGGCGCGACTGGTTTCTTTAAAACTTCGGCGCGATAAGCCAGACCGCACAATCCGACCATCAAAGTATTCTGCTGAAAGCTGCTGTTCGTGCCGACCTCGGTCAGATTCTGCAAGGCAAATAAAACTTCCTGCTCGGTGTCTTCGATAAAGCCGTGAACGACCGCCTCGCCTTCCTCGTCGAACTCGGTCGCAATCCACGGGCTGATGCGCTGTATGTAGCGGGCGCGAAAACCGGGACGGCAATCGGCGTAAAAAACCTCGCCCGTCTGCGATTCATACAAAACCGTCCAGACTTCCAGACCCAGACCGAGCTTCCAGCAGCGCCCGTGCAGCACACCCGATTTGCGCGCCAGCCGCGATGCCTCGCCGCGCTTTCCGGCATTTTCCGCCAGGTTGTTGAAAGCCTTCTCGTTCGGAATTTCCAGCCCGATGGCGTCAAACGCGATTTCCATAAATCAATTTTCGGTCTTTGGACTTCGGACTTTGGTCTTTGAAGCTTCGTTCTTCGTCTTCTTTTCTGTTTTTTCCTTTTTCCTTTTGCCTTTTGCTTTGCTCGTTTCTGAGCATTTCGGCAAACGAATCCATATCGTAATCAGCCTCGCGCGACATTTCTTCGCGGATTTCGTGGAGCACTTCTAAAAACTTCGGTCGTCGGTACATTCTTAAGTGAATAGTAAATCTTTTCAAAGGCAATGGTCAATTGATTTAGTTGTAGGATGGTGTTTTACAACTCGCATACTGCAAATGAAGGCGGCAAACCTTCAAACCAAGTAATAGATTGCAAGATAAGCAGGGCAGGATTAGCAATAAATAAAATTAAGATAAAAAGTTAAGTTTCACGGCAAAAGTAAAAAGCTCTTGCATCGTAAATATACATAATGTATAATTATCACGTCTGGGAACGCGAGTTCTTTGGAAATTTATATTAGGAGAAGAAACCATGCCAAACGAGTATACAACGAAGCCTCTTAGTTTAGTTGAAGAGATTCGGGGAATTCAGGATTTGTTTATCAAGCAGAGTGAGAATTTCCAACAGATGGATATGTTAGTGCAAATGCTTTTGCGGCAAAGTACTTCGCTGACACGAGAGTTAAATCTTCTCGAACAACAAGTAGCTATGCTGAGAAGAGAGTTATTAAACTGCAAGATGCGGATTGCGAAACTTGAATCGAATGCGACAAATGAAGAGGTGGAAACCCAACGGCTTCGATAGTTGAGGAAAATGAAATTTGGGGCAAGGCTATTAATAATAGCCTTGCTTGTGATTCTTTCTAATATAAATGCAGATAAGTAAACGTGAAAACGTCTTGATAGGTTAAAAGCAAGTGCGGTCTAGTAAATTGCAATTGCTTATTAACTCTCAAAAAAATTTAGCTAAAGGAGACAGTCTAAAATGCCAAATTATGGATTACTGACCGGAGACTTATTGAAAGATAAAAGAATCCGGTTAAATATGACGCAAGAGCAACTTGCCGAAGCGTTCGGCGTTTCGGCGACCACGCTAGCTCGCTGGGAACGCGGCGAAATCATCCCAAATGCGATTGGAATGCTTGAACTAGCATTCGAAGCGCTCGAAGCAAAACAGTTGCTTGGGAGTGACGCCTTCAGAAAGAGCAAAGAGCAAGCTGAAAGGCGCATCAACGGTTCGGTTACAAAACGCGTCCGGCAGAGGGTTAGAAGCCGCGACCGGCAAACCGTAGGTTGATGGCAATAACTAACAATAGCTGGGGCTAACTTCGTAGCCCCAGCTATTGTTGACCGATATCTCATCTTTCTAATCCTCTTTACACTCTACCTTAATTTTGCTCTAAATACTGTGAATCAGAAATTCGGGCGTGACGATCATCGGCACGAAAAAGCCCGCCGAGACGTTGAAGACACGGATGCGCGCCTGTTTGCGGACGTTTGCCAGATGCCCGAAATTCCACGTCACCAGATAATCTATCTTGTGAAACGAGGCGAGCGCGACGTGCAGCGCGTCCGCCAGGTATTTGCGATGAAAGATGCCGCGCGAGATGTAGCCTTCAGCCAGAATCGCGGCTTCGTCGGCAATCTCCAGATTTTTTAGCGGCTCGATGAGCCGCAGGTAACCCGTCCGGTGCGGTTCGGGAACGCGTTCCAGCTCGCGGCGGACGAGCGGCGAGACGAACGGCTGGTATTCCGATAATTCGTGCTCCCACCAGCGAATCGTCAAATCGCGGCGAAACGGCTCGCCGTTGTCCAGATAAGCGCCGACGACCGAGGTTTCCAGATATAAGCTTTGCTTCATTCGGGTTTGCGCGGATTCTCGCCCGCGCCGCCCGTCGAGGAAGCGGCGACCGGCTCGAACGTCACGCGCGAGTTTTTAAAATCGAACGTCAGGCGATAATTTTTCAGAAAATTTCCGCCTAGTATTCCAGCCTGCTCGAAGCCGGAAGTCTCATTGATGATATCCAGGTCGAGCGCGATGGCTTTTATTTTTTCGCGCGTGTGATTGCCGAACGTGACGCGCGGCAGCAGAAAGGACGAAACGCCGTCGGTGACGCCCGCCGCGCCGACGACGCGCATCTTTTCGCCCGAGATATGCTTATTGACCTCGCTCAAAGCCGCCAGCTCGTCCGAGATGACCGAGACGCTCGCGCCCGTATCGACGATAAAATTCAGCGGCGCGTCGACGCCTTCGAGCTGGACTTCGCCGCTTAAATACCCGCTCGAAGTCAGCCGCAGCGGCAGCGACATCAGATTATTGTTTTCCGCCGATTCAGCCCCCGTGTGACGCACGAGCGAAAAGGTCAGCGCGCCGTAATCGAGCGTGGTCAAAAATTTCGAGATAAGCCCGAGTCCGATGTAGCCGTCGATTTTCTCGGCGTTTTCGTGAAACTTTCTGATATAAACCGGCACGTTCTGAACCTTCACCTCGCCGATGCTGATTGAGCGCAGGAAGCCGTAGACGATTTGAAATTTTCCCTCGCCGCCGATGGCGCGCGCCAAGCCGCCTTTGGTAATCGGTTTGATGTCCAGACGGCGCGAGACTTCCTCGCTGATAACGGAAATTCCCGAACCGGTGTCAAGCACGAAGCGAAGCGGCTCTTCGTGTTTGCCGATTTTGACCTCGATAATCGGGCGGTCGCGGAACAGCTTGATGGGAACGGTCGTTTTCTCCTTGCCCGCCGCCACATACAGCGTCTGCTTGCTGCCGAGAAAACGCAGAAAATTAATCAAGCCCCTGATTCGCGCGCGGCGTTCGTCGTCTGCGTTCGGCGAAATCTGCAGAAAGCGATTGTAGGCTTCGGCGGCTTCCTTGTATTTTTCGGCGCGGGCGGAAACCTGCGCGAGCGCGAAAACGTAATCCGGCTCCTGCGGGTCGCGATATTCGGCGGCTTTTAAATATTCCAGGCTTCTTTCAATGCGGTTTTCGTAATAATCCAGCAGCCCGAGTCCAGCCCACGCGAGAGCTTCGTCCCTGTCCAGCTTCAACGCGTTGACAAAGCACAGACCGGCTTGTTTGAAATTTCCGGCGTTCAGCAGTGTCGCGCCGAGAACGGCGTAGGCGTGCGCGTTCTGCGGCTCGGCTTTCGCCACCGCCAGCGAATGCTCGTAGGCTTCGACCAGCCGCTTTCGCTTCATCAGAACATAGGCGAGCCGGATTTTGGCTTTTGAATCTTTCGGCGCTTGCTCGACGACGCGGCGTAGCAGCCTTTCGGCTTCGGCAAAATTCCCTTTGCGGACGAGCTTTTCCGCCTGCCGGACGGCTTGGCGCGCGTCTACCGGCTCTGCCTGCTGCGCGTCGATATTAGCAGCGGCGGCGGCAGCCGGAAGCGGAAAGGCGCAGAAAAACATTAAAACCAATCCGGCGCAAATAATCTTTGTTAGGCGGCAGGACGGCAGCGGAAAATCAAACTTTCGCAGAACCTCGAATCTCATCACGAAAACTCCTTTTCCCCGAATTAAATTTTCTTCACTTGAGGATTTCGCCCGTTTTCAGCGACCACAAAACCAAATCCATCTCATCGAAATCGATTTCCAACTGGCAGGCAAAATTTTTTAATTGCTGTTCAATCGTTAGATACTTCGCCCGCGTATTTGGTGGCTTCGGGTCGTCAATAATTTTTAATTCCGCCAGGCTGCGTAAAATGTGCTTGTCCAGAATGGCGTAGCCTTTCAGCCCGATGTTGCGCAGAAAATGGCTCGCTTCCTTGTAGCCCAAACCCTTAATGCGTTTTTCCCTGACCAGCCAATCGCGGCGTTCCAAATCATTGTCAAAGCTTTCAAGTTTATTACGCAGCTTCAAGCCGCAATGTTCACGCAGAAAATCGCGCGAGGCGACGATGTAGCCCGCACGCGCGAACGGGTAGCGGTGGACGCCGGAAAGCGCGCCGGAAAGCTCCTCGAAACTGCCCGTTTGCAGCAGCGGGCGCACCGCCTCGATTGAGCGCATTCCCATCCGCGCCGAGCAGCCGCCGGTGAAAAAACAGAAAACCATTTCTTCCCACAGGCGCTCGTCCGAGCCTGCCGCCCAGACGGCTTCAAACTCAGCCAGCCGGGCGCGGATTTCCTCGCCCCGCGCGGCGTGCGTCCGCTTGATTTTTTCAATGGTGACGGGTTCTTTTTCTTTTTTCACGGGCGAATCTTCTGGTAGTTTAGGAGCGTGGTTGAGGCTTGTCAATATTTTCGGGAAATTGCGCCGAAAGGAAAAGAACGCGCACCGGAGCGAGCGGCAGGCAGTAGACCGCCTCGCCTAAAATGTCGCTGCCGGTCAGCTCGCATTGATTACAGCCGTCGGTTCGCTGAACTTTGATAATAGTTCCTTCATCTCCTCTGACAGCCCCGTTGGTTCCTCGCTCTCCCAGCTCGCCGAATCCCAAAGGAGCCAACCCGGTGTTCGTCGCGCCGTCCACGGATGTGGAAACGGGACAATTATAATTAGTCGCCCCGGTGCCGCCTCTGCCGCCGCTTCCCGAAATTCCCGCATTTCCATACCAACCGCCCTCGCCGCCGCTTCCGGGATTTCCGCCCCGCGCCCGCGCAAGTATCTCATCAGGGTTAAATCCGCGCGGATAGGAAACTTTTATATAGCCGCCGTCGCCGCCGTCGCCGCCGTCGCCGCCCTCGCCGCCCGTGCCGCCCCTGCCGCC
>JALZHR010000366.1 GCA_030860665.1 Acidobacteriota bacterium | reverse complement strand
GCCCAAAAGCTGGTAACCGAGCGTGTTGAGCTGGTCTTCCGAGAAATCGTAAGCCGGAGAATTTTCCGCCTTCAGCTTCCGGTAGTCGGCGACGGCTGACGCGACATTTTTCTCGACCGCTATTTTGTAAAGCGTTTCGGCGATGGATTTTTTCGGCGGCTCGACCGGCTGCCCGTTAAGGATTGCGAAAACCGACCCGGTAATTTTCCCGTGAAATTGTCCGAGACCGACGTTATCGAGAATAATCACGGTCTGCCGTTTCTCGACCGCTCTCGTCAGCAGAGAGTTAAAGCCGTTGATTCCTCCGCCGTGCCCGATGATTTTGGTTTTCTGACCTGTTTTTCCGAACTGTTCGTCCGTGATACGCAGCCCGTAGCCGTAATCTCCCAGTCCGGGCGTGAACATCAGCTTTTTGCTCTCGGCTGAAAGAATTTTGTCTTCATAAAGCGACTGGTCCCATTTCAGAAGGTCTTCGACGGTCGAATACATCGAGCCTGCCGCATACGGCAGCGACATATCGAGATACGCGGCGTTAACGTAGCCGTCCGGCGTTTTCTGATAACCCCGGGCGCGGTTTTTGATGAGCGGCGCGTGAAGGTCGTAACCGGTGTCCTTCATCCCGAGCGGGTCGAGAATTCGTTCCTGCAAAACCTGCGCGTAAGATTTTCCGGTCACCTGCTCGATAATCGCTCCGAGCAGAAAATAGCCCGAATTGTTGTAGCGGAATTTTGAACCCGGCTCGAATTCCAAATCGCCGCTCGCAAACTTTTTGACGAAATCGGCGACGCTATACGGGTCGCGGCTGACTTCGGCTTGAAAATCCGGACGGCTCGTGTAGCTCGGAATCCCGGAAGTATGATTGAGAAGCTGGTGAATGGTCACCTTTTCGCCCGTATCTTTTCGATAATCGGTCAGATAATCGGTGATTTTGCCGTCGAGCTTGATTTTGCCTTCCTCGACAAGCTGCAAAACGAGCGCGGCGGTAAATTGCTTGGTGACCGAACCGATGCGGAATTTCGTGTCCGGCTGATTCGGAATCGCCCATTCCATATTCGCCATTCCGAAACCTTTTTTGTAAACGACTTTGCCGTTTTCGGCGACCAGAACCGAGCCGTTAAATTGCCCGTAATCGTGATACTGCTTTAACAGCCCGTCGATTTTCTGCACGTTTTCCTGTGCCAGAGCGCTTGTTGCGGTTATCAATGCGATGATGAATAAAGTAAGTAATTTTGCGGTTTTCATTTTGGTTATCTCCGATGAATTAGTGATGACGTCGCGGAATTCTCAACCAAGTTATAGCTCAAACTCAGATGATGCCGGATGTTCGACTAACCGGCATTACGCAGGCTGCCGCAGTTTTGTTCCGTGAAATAACAAGAAGTTGCGGATAGTTGCAGATAGTTGCGGAAAGTTGCGGAAAGTTGCGGAAAGTTGACAGGAAGTTGCAGGAAGTTGCAGATAGTTAAAATGCAGCTCGGAAATTCAGCTTTCGTCAGCCTTCTTAAACTATCCGCAACTATCTGCAACTTTCTGCAACTTCCTCTCTGTTGACGGATTGTTTAGTCAGGCGGCGGACGGCGATTTGCAGTATGTAGTTTTCTTCGGTTTGTCGCGCCGCGTCATAAAACGGCGCGCGCTCCCAGATGTCGTTAAAAATGTCTCTGGCGGCTTTTTCGGCTTCTTCGGCGGACGGCGCAAACTTTCTCGCCAAAGCCCAGACTAAATTTCCGTAAACGCACACGCAATCTTCGACGGCGGCGCTGTCGGCTTTACCGATTCTTTGCAGAATCGTGTAAGACTGCCGTTTCCGAATCGATTGTCCGTTGCCGTCCCCTTGCTCATTCATTACTGCCGCCCTTTTTCGCTTCTAAAAATACAGCCCGCGCCGGCGCGACGACCTGTGCCGCCAGTAATTCCAGCGCCATCCGACCGCCAGCGGATTCGAGGTTCGATGAATGCCGAGCATCACTGTTAACAATAATCGGGCATAATAAAAAGAAAATACAATTATTTTCATATAGCTTAAACGCCCGCCGGAAGCAGCTTTCGCCGGGGCGGTGAATTACACCGACAAACCAGCCGCGCCGCAGAGCGTGAACCGGCAGAGAGAAAATAAATACCGGTAAAAATGGAGAGCCGCCCGGAAAAGGCTGGCTCTCCGCAAACTTGAATAAAAGCCGCCGCTGCTGACAGCGGCTTCCCCTTCCGCTATTTAATCAATCAGCGAGCGGTTTTTATTCAAGTTAAACGTCATCAACAAACGCATTAATTATTTATCTCATTTAGAGAAAGTTTTGTGTATCGGGAAGATAAGAAGACGAGAAAAGGTTTTTCCCGCAATTTGTCGGGGAAAAACCTTTCTCCGAGCGGATGATTCAACCGGGGCGATACTTAAAAGACTCTAGCTTTCGCTCAGCCAGCCCTGAAGGATGGCGTAGCTGACGATTTCGTTGCGCCCGCGGATGTTGAGTTTCTGCAGCGCGACGGCTTTCTGCGATTCGATGGTTTTAACGCTGGATTCGAGCCGCGCGGCGATTTCCTTATTGCTGTAGCCGCGCGCGATTAAACGCAGCACTTCCGCCTCGCGGTCGCTTAGAAGCTCGCCCTGAATTTCGCCGCGCTGTTTCTGGTTTGCCCCGCCGACGAGGTCGAAAACTTTATCGGAAATCGCCGGGTCGAGATAGTTGCCGCCCGCCATTATCGTGCGAATGGCGCGCAGCAGCTCGTCCGAATCGCTTTGCTTCAGAACATAACCGTCCACGCCGGAGCTTATCAATTCGCGCAGATACGCTTTATCCGTGTGCCGGGTGAGCGACAATATCTTGATTCCGGGCACGATTTTTTTTATCTCGGTCGTCGCTTTAATGCCGTTTATCTCAGGCATCGAGATATCCATTACTATAATGTCCGGCGCGAGGTCTCGCGCGTGGCTGATAGCTTCTTTCCCGTCTCCGGCTTCGCCGACGACCGTCATATCGGGCTCCGCCTGGATTATCATTTTCAGTCCTTTTCGCACGGTTTTATGATCTTCGGCGATGAGGACGCGAATTTCGCTCATTTCTTTTCCCCTTTCCCGAACGCCAGAATCGGAATCCGGGCGTAAATAGTCGTGCCTTCGCCTACGGCGGATTCGATTTCCAGCGAGCCGCCGACCAGCGCGGCTCGCTCCTGCATTCCGATTAATCCCATTCCTTTAAAATTCTTTTCCTTAAAAATATGCGCGCCCGGCTCAAAGCCGACGCCGTCGTCTTCGATAA
>JALZHR010000345.1 GCA_030860665.1 Acidobacteriota bacterium | reverse complement strand
TCATAGTTTTGTTAAGTAAATAAATAAGGAAAATCAGCCGCGGATTTGCGCGAATAAGAGAGATTTAAAACAACGGACTTACGTAAAGATTAACTGGGATTTGTTTTTATCCGCGCCGCGCCCGGCGCATCTTTCTGAAATCCGCGTCAATCCGCGTCAATCCGCGGCTAAATTTCTTTGTCCGCCCGTGTCATTTAATCGCAATCTGGATTTTGAAATTCGTGTTCTCGGTTTCAATCGTGCCGACCGAGATTTTGTAATCGCCGCTTTGCGGCAGCGCGCCGCGCCAGAACGTGCCGTAGTCTTCGCCGGTCAGATTTCGACCGTTCGGCGCGAAAACCTCTCCGACCACGTCGTTGTTTTCGCCGCCTTCCAGCACGCGGAATTCGAGCGTCTGACCTTTTCGCGCGTTGACCAGATAAATCACCGCGCCGCCGTTCACGATTTTGCCCGAAACGACGGCTTCGCTTGAGCCGGGCTTAAAGCTGATGCGTCTGGCGTTCTGGGTCTGCTGCGCGCCTGCGGTTCGGTTTTCTTCAATCGCGGGCGCATCTTCGACCGCTGCTTCTTCTTCCTTTTCTTCCGACCATTCGCCGAAAACCGGCGTTTTGCCGCTGACTTTGCGATAGACGCCTTCGGGCGCGATTTGACCGCCCAGACCGCAGTCCATAATCGTCCCGTCGCGGCGGACGGTTAATTTTTCGCCCGCGAAACGGAGCGTGTAACGGCATTTCGGATAATCGGGAATTCTGACAATCGCCGTGTCGCCTTTCAGCGTCGCCGTCAGAACGTCCGTCTGGTCGGTGTTCGCCATCGCCATTCCGTTTTCGGCTTTGAATTCGTAAAGCCCCATAAACTCGACTTTCAAATTGCCGTCGCGGTCGATGATTTTGAATTCGTTAAAGTGATTCGTGGCTCTCGATTGATAAACGCCCGTGACATTGCCGGATTCGTTTTCCGCTTCTTCGGCGGGCGTTTCACCGCTTTGTTCCAAACTTTCGGACGACACTTTCTCGGTGTTGTGAGCGAGCGTCTGATTGCTCTTTCCGGCGGCGAAATTTACCGCGCTGCAGGCGGCTGAAAAAGCCCAGATAAAACTGATAAAAATTAAAAGTGCGGTTTTCTTCTTCATAATAAGCTCCTTTTGTTTCGCGCCGCTGCCGGTAGCAATCACCGGGCTTTTTATGGATTCGGCAATCGCGCTGTCGCCGCTGTCGCGAAAAGTGTAAAAATCAATGCGAAATTTAATAAAATCGTAAATATTTTTTCAAAAAACTCCGGAAGCGGGAGTTTCCTAAAAAAGTAAGGCGTAATAAATATTCTTTTGGTATCAGGCGAATTGCAAAGTTTAAATAAATATGAAAATATTTTCTTTCCGGAAGTGAATAGGCAATGAAATCAACAGTTTGCGGGAAAAACGCCGAGGCGAATCCGGCTGCCGGAAAACGCCCGCCGATTTCAGGCTGACGGCTGAATAAAGCTTGTCGACGACGCGGAAAACCGAAATCAGACGGGTTTGTCTGCTATCCGACAGAATGCGCGCTTCGGAATATGTTTAAATTATCCAATAACTATTTGAAGCGATTAGAGAAATGGGATTTCAATGAAGTAAGCAGAGAGCTTTACCGAAGAAAATTCAAGGGGGAAAATGTTTTGAGATTTTTGAGTGGATTTGAGAGCACGCATATTTTCGGCAGCGGAAAGGACGTGCTGGAATTGACAAGACATACCGAGTTTGTCGAAGAGGATTTGAAATTGGTTCGCGCGTGCGGTTTGGATTTGCTGCGATATTCAGCGCCGTGGCACAGCATCGAGCGCGAGCCGGGCGTATACGATTGGGGCTGGATGGACAAAGCTATGAATTGTATGCGCGAGCAGGGAATCGCCCCGATTCTCGACCCGCTTCATCACACGAGCTTTCCCGAATGGCTCGAAGGCGGTTTTGCCAACCGGAATTTTTCCCGCGCGTATCTTAAATTCTGCACCGCTTTAGCCGAGCGTTACCCGTGGGTGCGCCATTACACGGTCATCAACGAGCCGTTCGTGACGACGTGGTTCTGCGGTCACGAGGGCACGTGGTATCCGTATTACACGGGCGCGAACAACTTTGTGCCGATGCTCTTAAACGTCGTCGAGGCAATCACTTCGGTCAGCCGGATGCTGGTCGAAAAGCTGCCCGACGTTTGCCTGGTTCACGTCGATGCGGCGGAAAAACATCGCGCGCACGACGAAGTCTCAAGAGAGCACACCGAATTTCACAACGAAATCAGGTTCATCGTGCCCGACCTCGTTCTGGGCAAAGTCGATGAAAATCACCAGCTTTACGAATACCTGCGCCGGCACGGCGCGAGCGAAAAACGTCTGGCGGGGCTGCGCGCGAAACCGGCGCGAATCGACATTATGGGGCTCGATTATTATTCGCACTGCGAGCTGGAATGGTGCGCCGCAGGCAGAGTTTATCCGAACCTGACGCCTGAAGGCTTGGTGCCGACCGCGCTGGAATACGCCGAGCGTTACCGGCTGCCGCTGATGCTGACGGAGACGAACATTCGCGGCTTTGTCGAAGACCGCATCTCGTGGCTCAAATTTATGGTCGAGCAGTGCGAGGAAATCGAAAGAAGAATCAAGCCGATGGGGCTGACTTTTGAGGGGTTCTGCTGGTATCCGTTCATCGATTCGACCGACTGGTGCTCGCTCGTCCGTGAAGCGAACGGCAACATCGACCCGCAGGGAATTTATTATCTCGAAAAAGACCGCCGCAAGCGTCACGCTTCGGAGCTGAGCGTGATTTTCGCGGCGCTGGCGCGCGGCGAGATTACGTCGAAAGACATCCCGGCTTATCGCTTTCAACCGCCGCTCGACAAGCTGCTCGAAACCTTTCTGCCGATGATGGCGCACTGGCAGTGGCTCGAACCCGTCTCGCCAGCCGCCAAGCGCAAAGCTATGCTTCAGCTAAACCGGCTCGAAAGAAAGGTCAAGCGGACGGCAAAGACCGCGACGCTCGCCAAGGAAGCGGTGGCTTGACGGGCGCGAAGGTGCGGGTGACGTTTCCGACTTATTTTCCGCTGTGAGCGCTCTAAAAAAACGCCTGTAAATGCTTCAGAAGCACGTGCGGTTGGTTCAACTAACTGCACGTGCTTTTGATTCAACCGCAGATGCAGTTATCTCGCGCAGACGCGATTGAGCCGCCGCGAATCGGGAAGCGGGAACATCCGCCGCCTGTAATCCCGGTTTTGATTTCGACTTTTTACTTTTGCGCTGAAAAGCCCGCCTGCCGATAATAAAAGAAAGGAGCGGAAGAAGATGGAGCATAGACAGCTCGGCGGCTCGGGTTTAAAAGTTCCGGTGCTTAGTTTCGGGACGGCGACCTTCGGCGGCGGGAACGAATTTTTTAAGGCGTGGGGCAGCACGCAGACGGGCGAGGCGACGCGAATGGTCGATTTGTGCCTGGACGCGGGCGTGAATTTTTTCGATACGGCAAACGGCTATTCCGACGGCTTGTCGGAAACGATTCTCGGCAAGGCTCTCGCGGGCAGGCGTGATAAAGTCCTGATTTCGACCAAAGCGACTTTTCCGATTGGCGCGGGCGCAAACGATTTCGGCTCGTCGCGCTTTCACCTGATAAAAGCCTGCGAAGACAGCCTGCGCCGTCTCGATACCGATTACATAGACCTTTATTATATGCACGGCTTCGACGCCCTGACGCCGGTCGAGGAAACGCTGCGCGCGCTCGACGATTTGATGCAGAGCGGGAAAATCCGTTACGTCGGCTGCTCCAATTTTTCGGGCTGGCATCTGATGAAATCGCTCGCCGTCTCGGAAAAATACGGCTGGACGCGCTACGTCGCGCACCAGGTCGCCTACTCGCTTATAAACCGCGAATACGAATGGGAGCTGATGCCGCTCGCCCTAGACCAGAAGGTCAGCGCCGTTATCTGGGGCGGCTTGGCTTCGGGACGGCTCAGCGGAAAAGTGCGCCGAAATCAGCCGATACCGGAAAACAGTCGAATCGCCAAAGGCGGCACGCTCGGTCCGCCCGTCGCCGAAGAATTTCTTTTCAGCCTCGTCGATAC
>JALZHR010000337.1 GCA_030860665.1 Acidobacteriota bacterium | reverse complement strand
GGACAAGCGCCAGATAAAAGATTTTTTTTAGCCGTAATCGCATAATCTGCCAGCGATTATCGGCGATTGAAAGATGTGTTTAAACGGGCTAATCAACGAGCGCAGAGAAGGTTTACACGGAAAACCGGATGTGGATTCCCACAGTCTGGGACAGTGAGCGGTAAGCAGTGAGCAGTTTTAGACTCAAGTATTCAACCTGATGTTTCAGAAACTGACTGCTGACTGCTTACCGCTCACTGCTCACTATTTCATTTGCGCAGCTCGAAAAGCGTGTTGCCGTTTTCGTTGGTGCGCCAGAAGACACGGGCTTTGATAAGGGCGGCGCGGGATTTGACGTTGGAGATGCCGCGCCCGCGCGCCGTTTTTCGGGCTGGCGCGAACGGCGCGCCGTTGTCGGAAATCGAGAGAATGAATTCGCCGTCGGCGTCCGACATTTCGATTTTCATTTCCACGGCGTCGGCGTCCGAGTGGCTTTTGATGTTGTTCAGGATTTCCTGCGCGATGCGGTAAATCTGCATCTGCGCGTTGGGCGAAAAATTCAGCCGTTCTTCCAGATTTTCGGCGGCGGTGAATTTATAATTTTCAATCGTGTGGCTCAAAAGAAATTCGAGCGCGGCGACCAGACCGACGTTTTCCAGCACGGACGGGCTTAAATCCTCGCAGATGCGCCGAATCTCGGTTGAAACCGATTCGATTTCGGCGCGAAAATCGGAATTGTCCGACGGCAGTTTGTCGGTTTTCAGCATCAGATTGCGCAAATCGGCGAGCGTCTGGTCGTGCAAATCGCGGGCGATGCGCTTTCTTTCGCGCTCGGCTTCGTTTGCCAAATCGAAACGCGCGGCGGCAAGCTCGCGGTTGCGATTGCTGATTCTTTTGCGCTCGACAATCGCCCACATCAAGGCGACCAGCGCGATGGCGAGCAAAACGCCGAGCGCCGCCGCCGTCCACGGAAAAGGCTCGCGGTCAATCGAAAAACGGATAATCAGAGGCTCGGAAACGAGCAAATCCTTATTAAAGGCGCGGGCTTCGATCCGGTATTCTCCGGCGTCGAGATTGGCGGGCGCAAACTGCGCTTCGCTCGATAACCTTTTTTCCAAAATCTCGCCGTTCGCATTTTTCAGAAAAAAAGCATACTGGAACTGTTCGGGAAAGGTGCGGCTGCTCAAGCCCGCAACTTCAACCAGAATAGAGTTTTGCGGGTAATCGAGCTTAATTGTTTGCGCCGCTTCCTCACTGCTGTGCAGGCGCTGGCTCAGGATGCGCGTGGCGATAATCTGCGGCGCGACGGCGCTCGGCGCATAACTGACGATGCCGCGATTCGTGCCGATAAGCATCTGATTTTCACCGCGCCGGAGCAGGGCGAAGATTTGCTCGGACGGCAAACCCTGCTCGACGTTTAAAGCCGCCGTAATCCAGCCGAAATTTTCGTCCGGTTTGACGTGAATCAGCCCGCCGTTTAAAGTCGCCGCCCAGATTTCCGTCCCGCTGCCGCCGAGCAGAAAATCGCGCACCTCACGATTGGCAATCACGTTCTGCAGTTCGCCGTTTTTAAGCCGGAAAAGCCCGCTTGTGCCGCCGAGCCACAAATTGCCTTCGCCGTCCCGCGCGATTTTCCGAATCGCCGATTCGCGCAGGGCTTCGAGCGATTTTTCCTGTTTCGCCTGCCTGCCGTCAAACGTGAAAACGTCGCCTTTCGCCGTTCCTATCCAGAGCCGTTCGGCGTCGGCGTAAAGCGCGGTCGGCGCATCGTTGGCGAAAATCTGCGTCTGACTTGCGCCGTCAATCTGCACGACGCCGCGCCCGAACACGGCGGCGTAAGTTTTGCCCTGGAATTCAGCAGTTGCGCGCGTATCCCCGGCGAAAATCTGTTTGCCGTCGAGCGAAAAAACGCCGCCCGGCGTGGCGAAAAGCGTCTGATTCTGCGAATTTTCGGAAATCGTGTAAACGGCGCGCGCGGTGAAAAACGGAATTTCCAGCCAGCCTACCGCGCCGTCCAGCCGGTATAAGCCGCGATTCGTCCCGGCAAAAATTCGCCCGTCGCGGGTTTGATAGAGCACGCGGATAAAGTTTCCGTTCGAGTTTTCGGCGGAAAGAATTTGGTTGAAAGGACTCGACGCGTCGAAACGGCTGACGCCGCGATTCGTGCCGATCCAGAGAACGCCCTCGCGGTCGACGAAAAGCGCATAAATCGTGTTCGAGCGCAGACCGCCCGCCGTGTTTTCAAACGTGAAATTTCTAAGCTGCTGCGTTCCTCGAAAATAAAACAAGCCTCTCGCCTGCGTTCCGACCCACGCGCCGCCGCCCGCCGCGTCCGACTCGATTGCCAGCACGTTTCCGAGGTCGCCGCCGATTTTTTCGGGACGCCCGATGTCGCCGAGCGAGAAAAAACCGCTTTCGCCCGTTTTGGCGTCCGCGCCGAGCCACGCGTTCGCGCCGCTCGCGTCCTGCGCCATCGCATTGACGAAAAACGGGCGCGGGCGGCTGAAGGTTTCAAAAAAACGGTTGTTTTCAAAAACCAGGATGCTGCGGCTGCGCGTTCCGGCGACGAGCGTTCCGTCCTTTTGTATCAAGCCGGTAATTCTCAGAGGCTTGCCGTCGCTGTCCACCAGCGGTTCGCCCGTAATGTTCGCGACCACAAACGAATTTTCGCTGCCGGCGGCGGTCAGGCGGAAAACGACGCCGTCGGCGGTCGAGAGATAAACGTTTTCTTCGCGCGGCAGAATCGCGGTTATCGCAAATGCGGCGGTGGCTTCTATTTTTTTGAAAACGTCGTTATGCAGAAAATACGCGCCGCGTTCCGTGCCGACCCAGAGCGTTCCGTCCGCGGCGGTTTCGAGCGCGAAAATCCGGCTCGACCCGAGCGCCGCCGTTTCGAGCGCGACGGTCTGCACGCGCCGCCCGTCGAATCGGCTCAAGCCGTTGTCCGTCCCGAACCACAAAACGCCGTCGCGCGTCTGGGCAATCGTCCGGACGTTATCCGAGGGCAAGCCGTTGAACAGCGTGACCGCGCCCCATTGATGAAAATTCTGCGCGGTTATCGGCGTCGGCGACGGTGACGGCGAAGGCGCGTCCTGCGCCCGTGCGGCGGCGATTGCGAACAGGCACAAAAGGAAAAGAAAGAAAATCTTAGCCGTGAACGGACGCCGGTGAGCGCGAATGTATTTGGAATCTGAAATTTGAGATTTGAAATCAGAAAGAAATTTGAGATTTAAGATTTGAGATTTGAAATCAGAAAAAAATCTGAAATTTGAAATCTGAAATCTTATATCGCAATCGAAGATTGCCTTATCCGTGTTCATCTGCGTTCGTCCGCCGCAGCGTTTGCCGCGGCTTCGGTTTTGTTCTGGAGATATTTCCGGCGGTCGTTTTCAATCCACCCGACAAGCTCGGCTTCGGCTTTTTCCAGCTCGTCCGAGTTGATGAGACCGCGTTTTAAGGCTTCGCAAAAAGCGCGCGTGCGCGGGTTGTAGGCGAGGCGGTCGTAGGCTTCGTTTATCGTGCCTTCGGCGTTTTCGGGAAAAAGTTTTTCGTAGAGCGTCGCCAGGCGGCTTTCAACGCCGCGCAGGCTCAGGCTGCACTTTCGGGCAATCGCCCAGTTCGACAAGCCGAGCGCGAGATAGCGCAGGGCTTCGGCTTCAAATTCGGTCAGCAGCGGGCGCTGAAACGAATCCTTGAAAAGCGGGTCGATCATATCCGCGCCGTCTTCCAGAACGGCGGCGACAAAGCGCAGGAATCTGGATTCGGGATTGTTTTTATGGATAAAGCCGTAGGTCGGCTGCGGCTCGGTCGAGCGCACGATTTTGCGAATCTCGTTGATGTAGATTTCGTGCGGAAACTGCGTCCAGAAAATTATGCGCGTCGCGGCAAGCTCTTTCCAGATGGCGCGCGCCGCTTTGACGCCGGACATCTGCGGCATCTGAATATCCAGAATGCAGAGCGTCGGGCGATTTTCCAGCGCGAGCCGGACGGCGTTTTCGCCGTCAAACGCTTCGATTATCGGCGCGTGTGCAGGAAATTCGCGCGTCAGCAGCTCGCTCAGATAATGGCGTTGGGCGTTGTTATCTTCGGCAATCAGGATTGACATCGGTTAAATAAACAAACGGGCGAAGATTTTTCGATTTGTTTCGCAATTAGATTATTTATGGACTTTATCGCCGAAAGTCAATGCCGTCACAGCTTCATCGAAAAATAATGCGCCTCGATAATCATTCCTTTGTTCAAATAAAATTTGTGAGCGGCGAATCTTTTGACGTGCGAGACCAGCTTAATCTGATTGCAGTTTTCCTTTTTTGCGTATTCGACCAGCCAGTCGAACAATTCGCCGCCGTAGCCTTTCGACCGCTCGCCGCTCATAGTGGCGAGGTCTTCGATTTCCATATATTTTCCGCCGCCCAGCCACTCGGAAATTCTGATTCCGGCGACGGCTTTCACTTCGCCGCCGTCGGTTAAATAAGCCAGCCGAAAACCGTTGATTTCCGTTTGTTTTTTGACGCGCGGCAGAAATTCCTCACGCGCGATATGCGGGCGCAGCTCAGCCATTACGGCGTAGCAGCTCATTATTTCGTCGCCGGTTTCCGCGAGTTGTATTCGTTCGTTCATATTCATAAAATTCAGCCTTCGATAAAAGTTTTTAGTTTCCGTGTCGCGATTAAAAATAAATTTTAATTCAAATTCGCGCAGACGCAAGAGCGGATTTTCGATAAATTTTCGCCCGCCGTGAGTTATAATCGAGCGGAAAAAATATCTAATCAGCCGGGAATTTGAGAATTATAAAGAATAAGACTTAACTGCTTTTTATTTGCTGCGGCGTTTTAATTTATTTGTTGCAACATTTGCTTCATAATGTACGTTTAGCAGAAAAGCATTCATCAAAACGTTTTAAAAAACTAACCGGTAGAATTTTATTCGCAGGATTTTGTGTTTTATGAAACAATCGCCGCCGCCTCTTCAGCATCGCCCGCAGCTCGTCAGGCATCATCAGACGAGCGAGATGAATTTTTGCGAAGTGCTTTATCCGCCGCATTTGCGGCAGGCGCGCCACACGCATCAGCTCGCTTCTTTCAGCTACGTCCTCAGCGGCAGCTACGCCGAAAGTTTAGACCGGCACACGCACCGGCGACAGCCTTCGACCGTCGTTTTTCACCCGCCGGGCGAGTCGCACGCCGTCGAGTTTGAAGACAACGTGCTGATTCTGGGCGTAGAGTTCAGCTTTGAAAAGCTTTCCTGCATCAGCCGTCAATCGGTGATTTTCGAGGCTTCGGCGAGCTGTCGTTCGGAAAAGACGAACTGGCTCGGCGGGCGCATCTATCAGGAATTTCAGCGAATGGACGCTTTCTCGATGCTCGCCATCGAAGGCTTGATTCTGGAGCTGTTGGCTGAAGCCTCGCGCCAGCGCGCTGAAGCGAGCGAAAAAAGCTGCCCGCGATGGCTCAAACAGTCGAAAGATTTTCTGCACGCGAACTTTAACGAATCTTTCACGCTCGAAGAGATTGCCCGCGTCGCGGGCGTTCACCCGGTTCACCTATCGCGCGTGTTTCGCGAAAAATTCGGCTGCACGATTGGCGAATACGTGCGCCGCCTGCGTGTCGAATTCGCCTCGCGCCAGATTCTTTCCGGCGAAGATTCGCTCGGCGAGATTGCGCACGCAGCGGGCTTTTCCGACCAGAGCCATTTTAATAAAATTTTCAAGACGGCTTTCGGTCTGACGCCCGCCGAATACCGGAAAACTTTTCGCCGCCGGAGTTAGATTGATACAAGAATGTTTGTTCCGTCCAAGACGCTCGATTGCCCGCGTGGTATAAAAGCCGCAGCTTAATGCTTTTTTCGGGGGACTCTATGCTTAAAATCAAACTTGCCGCTTTATTCCTGATTATTTTCGGACTTCAGGCTTTTGCCCAGTCGTCGACAACGAATGCGCCGCTTTTAATCGGGCGCGTCGCCCTTAATCAAACGCACATCGCCTTTACCTACGCCGGAAAAATCTGGCTCGTCGAGAGAAGCGGCGGCGCGGCTCGTCGCCTGACCAATATGCCGAACGACGAGACCAGCCCGATTTTTTCGCCCGACGGAAAGCGAATCGCTTTTTCGCGCTTTAACGGCGGCGACTGGGACGTTTACGTGATGCCCGCGGACGGCGGCGGCGAAGCGCGACGCGTGACGTTGATGCCGGAAGACGATTTCGTCACCTCTTGGACGCCGGACGGGCGTGAAGTCGTTTTTGAAACGACGCGCGACGAAGAAGGCGTCACCAGGCTTTACCGGATGGCGGTCGAAAACGGGACGCTCGCCGCGCCGCTGCCGATGCAGCAGGCTTTTCAAGGGACGATTTCGCCGGACGGAAATTTTATCGCTTATAATCCGCGCATCGTTTTCGGCGAATGGCGTTATTATCGCGGCGGCTCGACCGCGCCGATTTACATCGCCGAGCTGAAAACGGGCGCGCTCGAAAAGCTGCCGAACCAGAATTACAACGACCGCAGCCCAATCTGGCGCGGCGATAAAATTTATTTCACGAGCGATCGGACGGGAATTTTCAACGTGTTCGTTTACGACCGCAAAACGCGGCAGGCGAAGCAGTTGACGAGCTTTAAGGATTTCGGCGTGCGCGCCCTGGCGGCGACGGACGACGCGGTCGTTTTCGCGCAGGGCGGGCGGCTTCACCTGCTCGATTTGAACACGAATCAGGCTCGCCCCGTCAGCGTCTCGGTTTCGCCCGACACCGCCGAACTGAGACCGCGCAGCGTGCAGGCGATGCGGTTTCTCGAACAGATTCTGCCGTCGAATTCCGGCGACCGGATAGTCTTCGGCGCGCGCGGCGAAGTTTTATTGTTCGACACGGCGGGCGGCGGCGCGAAGAATCTGACGAACACTTCGGGCGTCGCCGAACGTTATCCGAATGTTTCGCCGGACGGGAAATCGGTCGCTTATTTCTCCGACGAAAGCGGCGAATACGCTCTGCACGTGCGCTCGCTGGAAAACGATTCGGTCAGGAAAATCGCGATTGAAGCGAAGCCTTCGTTTTACTGGGAAACGACGTGGTCGCCCGATTCGAGGAAAATCGCTTTCAGCGACCGCCGCCTGAGTTTGTGGACGGCTGACCTCGAACGGGGAACAGCCGAAAGGGTCGATACTTCCGTCTATTCGGCGCAGGAAGGCTGGACGCCGAATTTCTCGCCCGACTCGCGTTACCTGGCTTACGCGAAGCGGCTGCAAAACCGCGCCGGAACGATTTACGTCCGCGATTTGGCGCAGCGGAGAAACTTTCAAATCACGGACGGCGTGACGCACACGCAGCTGCCGCATTTCGACCCGAACGGCAAATATCTCTATTTCGTTTCCAGCGCGAACGCCGGGACAGGCGAGTTTAGCTGGGGCGTTCTGAACGGAATCCTTTCCAGCCCGCTAATCGTGCGCCGCGTTCACGCGTTTATTTTGTCGAAAGAGACGCCGTCGCCGCTGCTGCCGAACGGTCAGCCGAACCCGGACGCGAAAATCGGCGAAAACGCGCCGCAGGTCAGGATTGATTTCGACAACGCCCCGGCGCGTTTCGTCAATCTGCCGCTGCCGCAGCGCGACTACGCGCAGCTCGTCTCGGGCAAAGCCGGAAAACTGATTCTGGTCGTCCGCGAATGGTCGAAAGCGCCGGGCGCGTATGACGAGCAATCGCAATCGCAGGCGGTTTATCTGTTTGACCTGGCGAAAGGCGGCAGGATGGAAAAGATTGTGGACGAGATAAACGCGGTCGACGTGACGCGCGACGGCAGCCGCATTTTGTATCGCAGAGGGCGCGATTACTTTCTGACCGGCGCTGAGACGCCCGCGAAGCCCGAAGAAGGCAAAATGGATTTTAACCGGATGGAAGTCCGCGTCACGCCCGCCGAAGAATGGCGGCAGATGTTTCGCGAGTCGATGCGGATTATGCGCGACTGGTTCTACGACCCGAATTATCACGGTCAGAATCTCGCCCTGCTGGAGCGCGAATATTCCGCATATCTCCCGACCGTCACGCGCCGCAGCGATTTGAACGCGGTGATGCGGCTGATGCTCGGGCACGTTTCGGTCAGCCATCTCGGCGTCGGCGGCGGTGACGCTCCGCCTCCGGCAGGCGGCGGTGGCGGCGGTCGCGTCGGGCTTCTCGGCGCGGATTACGAAATCGCTGACGGGCGTTATCGCTTTAAGAAGATTTATCGCTCGACGCCTTTCAGCGCCGCCAACGGGGCGTTCGCCGCGCCGCTCGACCAGCCCGGCGTGGACGTGCGCGAGGGCGATTACCTGCTCGAAGTCAACGGGCAGAAAGTTGAAGCAGGCAAAAACGTCCTGAGCTATTTCGAGAACACGGTCGGCAGACCGACGCGCATCACGGTCGGCAATAACGCGGGCGGCGCGAACGCGCGCACTTACACGGTTTATCCCGCGCCGGGCGAAAACCGACTGCGCCGCGCCAACTGGGCGGAAGAAAACCGGAAAACGGTCGAGCGGCTTTCCGGCGGCAGGCTCGGATATATCTTCATCGAGGGCTACAACCCGGAAGGAATCAACAACGCGATTCGCGGGCTGACCGGCTACGCCGACAAAGCGGGCGTAGTCATCGACCAGCGCTACAACGGCGGCGGCATCACGCCCGATTACCTGATTGAATGGATGCAGCGCAAGCCGCTTTATTATTATATGTTTCGCGGCGGCGACGACATCCCGACGCCCGTCAATCCCGCGCCGCCCGTCAAGGTTCTGCTCATCAACGAGATGAACGGCTCGGCGGCGGAAACCGGCGCGTTTATGTTCCGGCTGGGCAAGGTCGGGCAGATTGTCGGCAAACGCACTTACGGCGCAGGCATCGGACCTTACTTTTTCACGCCGCGCCTGATTGACAACGGCGGCGTCCAATTGCCGAACCGCGCCGCGTATAACCCGAGCGGCTCGTGGGATGTGGAAAACTACGGCGTCGCGCCGGACTTCGACGTGGAAATTACGCCGCAGGACGTGATTGCGGGACGCGATTCGCAGCTCGAAAGGGCGGTCGAAGTGGCGATGGCGCAGATTCGGAAAAATCCGGTCGTCCAGCCGAAACGCCCGGCTTTCCCGGTTCACCCTTTTGAAACCACGACGAGCGGCGGCGTGACGGGCGCGCTGGTGCTGCCGACGCCCGGCTCGGCGTTTCCCGCGCCGGAAGAAATCAAGCCCGTCACCGGCGGTAAATTCGCCGATTACACGGGCAGATTCGATACGCCGATGGGCGTGGTGACTTTTCAGCAGGAAGGTGAAAAGCTGGTCGGCAACGCGGGCGGCGAGCGCCTCGAGCTTGCACCGGACGCCGCGACCAGAGACAAATTCGCCGCGCAGAACGCGCCCATCACCGTCACCTTCGAGCGCGACGCGGGCGGGAAAATCACCGGCATCACGGTCGTCACCCCGGGCGGCAGGGAAATCAAGGGCAAGAGAATTGATTAACTGGGAAGTGAGAGCTAAGAAGTGAATTTAAGCTGAGAAGTGAAAAGTGAAAAGTGAGAACTGTTTTCACTTTTCACTTAATTTACGAGTTGACCGTCACGTAAGCCGGGGCTAACTGCTGACCATAATTTTCCTTGCAATTAGATAAACAAGTCTATTAAGCTAAGTTTTCAATGAATTAGAGTTCGATTCCTCTGCCGATATACCTGCGAAACCTAAATATAGGGCGAAACAAGCGAGTGACCAGGCGCCGATTAACAGCAGTTGAAGAACCGCGACGAATATATTCCATAAGCTGATTTCAGGCAATACTAGACCATAATTAATCAGGTAGAGCAAAACCAGCGTGACAAAACTAAAAATCAAAGGAGGTATGAACAAAGTCTTAAAATAAAAAGAAGCTGTCTTTCCTTTTTCCGCCGCTGATAGAAACCTGGGCTTTAATCTCGCCAAGTAGCTTGATTCAAGAAGCCTCTTGACCGCGGGTCTTATAATCAAATACAGGTAACTGAGATAATAAATAAAAATTATACCTATAATAAACCAGTCAATTGTAGATTTATTTGAAGGCGTCGCGTTTTCAATCCATTTCCCTCCGTAACTAACGAGCAGCAGCAATGCGCCTAACATCAAAGCATAGACAAATCCGGTTAATTGTAAGAGTCTTTGACGATTCTCCGG
>JALZHR010000298.1 GCA_030860665.1 Acidobacteriota bacterium | reverse complement strand
CAGCAGAACCATCGACCGGACGCAGATGCAGGTCGCTTCGACGACGGATTTCATCCAGCACAAGGTGGTCGAGCCGGCGCGCGAGATTGCCGCGATTATGGCGGGCTTTCGCAAAGGGCTGGAGGTTTTGCTCGCGCCGACGCCGAAACCGATTGACCGCGCCTATACGGACGACGAGATGTTTATCGGCTAGCCGTTTTTGTAGTTTCAAAATGCAAACGGGCGAATCTTCTCGTCCGTTTTTTATTTTTCGGCTAAAATTCCAAAAATTTGCCTTTTAATTAAACGAACCGATGACAGCAGAACGCAGACAATATATTCTCGCCTTCGATCAGGGCACGACGAGCAGCCGCTCCATCGTTTTCGATAACGAGAGCCGCATCGTTTCGCTGGCGCAGAAGGAATACACGCAGATTTTTCCGCAGAGCGGCTGGGTCGAGCACAATCCGCAGGAGATTTGGGAAACGCAGACGCAGACCGCGATTGAAGCGTTGCAGAGGGCGAATTTAACCGCCGCGGACATCGCGGCAATCGGCATCACGAACCAGCGCGAGACGACCGTCTGCTGGAATCGACGTACGGGCGAGCCAGTCTGCAACGCAATCGTCTGGCAGGACCGGCGGACTTCGGCTTTCTGCGACCGAATCCGCGCCCGCTATGCGGAGCTGATTCGCCGCAAAACGGGGCTGGAAGTGGACGCTTATTTCAGCGCGAGCAAGCTGAACTGGATTCTGGAAACAATCGAAAACGCCCGCAGCTTAGCCGAAGCGGGCGAGCTTTGTTTCGGCACGATTGATTCGTGGCTGATTTGGAAGCTGACCGGCGGCGAGCTGCATCTGACGGACGCCTCGAACGCCTCGCGGACGATGCTTTTCGACATTCACGATTTGAATTGGGACGACGAGCTGCTGGAAATCTTTAACGTTCCGCGTTCGGTGTTGCCGCGCGTCACTTCGTCCAGCGAGATTTACGGCGAGGTGAAAACGCCGAGCGAGCTGAGCGGAATCCGCATCGCCGGAAACGCGGGCGACCAGCAAGCCGCACTTTTCGGTCAGGCTTGTCTCGAAGCCGGAATGTCGAAAAACACCTACGGCACGGGCTGTTTTATGCTGCAAAATACGGGCACAAGCGCCATTGAATCGAAAAACCGCTTGCTGACGACCGTCGGCTGGCAGATTGGCGGCGTGACCGAATACGCGCTCGAAGGCAGCGTTTTTATCGGCGGCGCAGTGATTCAATGGCTCAGAGACTCTCTGGGAATCATCGAAAAATCCGCAGATGTTGAAGCAATGGCAAATTCGGTTGCCGACAACGGCGGCGTTTATTTCGTTCCGGCGTTTGCCGGGCTTGGAACGCCGCACTGGAATCAGACGGCGCGCGGGACGATAATCGGGTTGACGCGCGGCGCGGGCAAAGCGCACATCGCCCGCGCCGCGCTCGAATCAATCGCTTATCAAACGGCGGATTTGCTGGACGCGATGCGCGCCGATTCGGGCATCGAGCTGAAAGAATTAAGAGTTGACGGCGGCGCGACATCAAACGAAACTCTTTTGCAGTTTCAAGCCGATATTTTGCAGATTCCGGTCGTTCGGTCGCGCATTACCGAAACGACGGCTCTCGGCGCGGGTTATCTGGCTGGCTTGGCGGTCGGTTTCTGGAAATCGAAAGACGAAATTTCGCGGGCGTGGCGAGTCGATAAAATTTTCGAGCCGCAGATGCCAGCCGAGAAAGCCGAAGAACTGCGGGCGAGATGGACGAAAGCCGTCGAGCGGGCGAAAGACTGGGAAAAATAATTTTCGACACGAAGACACGAAGAACACAAAGAAAGAAAATTTAACCACAGATTTACACGGATTAACTCAGATTTTAACAGGATGGAAAGGATAGTCAGGATAATTTAAGACTAAGAACGTTGAAGTTTTCTTTAGTCCTGTTCATCCCGTCCATCCTCTAAATAATCCGCGTTTATCCGTGTAAATCTGTGGTTTCGTTTTCTTTGTGCAGAAAAACAAAAGCGAGGAACAATTTCTCGTTCCTCGCTTTTGTTTTTCTAATTAAATCAAACTAGTTGTCCTGATTTTCGCCCTTGTTGCCTTTTCCGCTCGCGGCAGCCTGCGCCTGCGGCAGCGGCAGACCGATGGCGTCGGATTTCGATTCAAGTTCTTCTTCAAACGAAAAATCGTCCGACTCGTTGACAATCATCTTGCCCGATTGCTTGGCGAAGGTCAGCTTTTCCCTGTCGGCGTCGAAATCAATCGTCACCAAATCGCCGGTCGAGACCTGCTCGGTGGCGACCAGATTCGAGAGCGGGTAGACCAGAAATCGCTCAATCGCGCGCTTCAGGTGGCGCGCGCCGTATTTCAAATCGATGCCTTCGCGCAGAAGGAATTCCTTCGCTCCGTCCGTGCATTCAAAGACGAATTTCGTTCCCGCCGATTCGGTAATGCGGTTCTGTACCTGCCGCAATTCGATTTCCAGAATCTGGCGCAGGTGATGCTCTTTTAAGCTGCGGAAAACGACCACTTTATCGATGCGGTTCATAAATTCCGGCGAGAATTTGCGTTTCGCCGCTTCCGAAGCCGTGCGATAAATTTTCTGGTCAATCTCGTTTTCTTCAGCCGCGCGATTGCCTTTGCCCGGCGCAAAGCCGATGCCGCCCGAAATCATCTCGGACATTTCGCGCGCGCCCAAATTTGAAGTCATAATGACGACCGCCTTTGAAAAATCAACGCGGCGATTGTCGCCCAAAGTCAAGGTCGCTTTATCCAGAATTCCCAGAAGCAATTGCCACAAAGCATCCGAAGCCTTTTCGATTTCGTCGAACAGAACGAAAGTGAGCTTCGTTTCGTCCGTGTGAGCTTTGTCGAGATTTTCCTGCGTCAGCATCGGCGAAGTCTCGCGGTGTCCGAGATATCCCGGAGGCGAGCCGATGAGCTTGGCAATCTCGTGAGAATGTTGAAACTCGGCGCAGTCAATCTTGACCACCGCGTTCGGGTCGTTAAAGAGGACTTCCGCCGCCGCTTCGACGACGCGCGTTTTTCCCGAGCCGGTCGGACCCAGAAACAGAAGCGTGCCGATGGGGCGCGACGGGTTGTTCATACCCGCCAGATAAATCTGGAAAAGTCCGCTCATCCGGCGCACGGCGCGTTCCTGCCCGACGATTTGCGCGGAAAGCTTGTCTTCAAACTCCTTCGCTCGCGGGCTTTTCAAATCCGGGTCAAGTAAAATGTGTGTGTCTGCTGTCGTTTGTTTCTTTTTTGCCGTTTCGTTACTCATATTGTGTTTCTCCCTCGCCTCAGCAAACGCTGTTAATTCAGCAACTTGCTCCTGTCATAGACGAACTCTTAACCTGCACTTTGC
>JALZHR010000247.1 GCA_030860665.1 Acidobacteriota bacterium | reverse complement strand
CCTTTGATTTGTTCCGGGCTGGCGTATTCGGGCGTGAAAGCGCGATAACCGGTCTGCGTGGACTCGTCGGCGTGTTCGTCATAGAGCAGCTTGGCGATACCGAAGTCCAGCAGTTTCGGCACGCCGTCGGCGGTGACGAGTATGTTTGACGGCTTTAAATCCCGGTGCACGACCAGATTCTGATGAGCGAACGAAACGGCGCTGAAAACCGATAGAAAAAGTTTCAAACGGTCATTGGTCGAAAGATTTTCCCGCTCGCAGAATTTGTCGATGCGCTCGCCTTCGACGTATTCCATCACCAGAAAAGGTTCGCCCGCCTCGCTTACGCCGCCGTCGTGAAGCCCGGCGATATTCGGATGATTGAGCGAAGCGAGAATCTGTCGCTCGCGCCTGAAACGCTTTTCCAGTTCCTTATCGGCAAAGCTCTGGCGAATAATTTTCAGCGCGACTTTTTGTTCAAACTCGCCGTCCCATCTTTCCGCCAGAAAGACCGCGCCCATTCCGCCGCGCCCGATTTCCCGGATGATGCGATAATTTCCGAACTGTTTTCCGGCGTAATCCGAAAAATTCGCAGCCGCTCGGTCGGCAATATCGAAAGCGTTTCTTTCGATTAAGTTTTCCGTCTCGTCGTGTGCGGCGAGCAGGGAATTTATTTCGTCGAAAAGCCGCTCGTCCTCGGCGCAGGCTTCGCGCAGCCAATTGGCGCGCAAGTCTTTGGGCTGTTCCAAAACCTCGGCGAAAATGTCTTTGATTTTTTCCCAATCCTGATTCTTCATATTTTTAGTCTCGGCAAATAGGGCGAAAAAAATCGGGAAAAGAGTCCAAAAAAGATGGATAAATGTCTTATTGTCTTTTTAGCTCGCGCTGAAACCAGGCTTTGGCAAACGTCCATTCGCGTTTGACGGTGGTCGGCGAAATGTTTAAAACGTGCGCCGTTTCCTCAATCGAAAGCCCGCCGAAAAATCTCAGCTCGACAATGCGCGCCTGTCTCGCGTCAATCGTTTCCAGACTCCGCAAGGCTTCTTCCAGCGCCAGTAAATCGAATTCCTTTTCAGTAGTGAAGCTGACGGCGTCGTCCAGAGCGATTTTTTGACCGCCGCGTTTTTGCGCCTTCTTGACGCGAGCGTGGTCAATCAGAATTTTCCGCATCACCTGCGCGGCAATGGCAAAAAACTGCGCCTTGCTTTCCCAGGAAACATTTTTCCAATCGACCAGCCGGACAAACGCTTCGTGTACCAGCGCGGTCGCCTGCAGCGTGTGGTCGCCGCGCTCATTCTGCATATAAGCGGCTGCCAGCCTCCGCAAATCGTCGTAGACGAGTTCGAGCAGCTTTTCGGGCGCGCTTTCGCTGCCCGCGCTGATGGCGTTCAACAAAACGGTGACCTCTGGAGACGGCTCTTTCATTCCGGCTAATTTGAAGGCAATCGGATTATACGGATTTTTTTTTCAAAAATCACTTTTTTTTATGGGCTGTTTCGCCCGCGCTTTTCGCCCTATTGGGCAAAAGGAGAATTACAACGATGAAATCGACAATGAAAAATAATAAATTTCGGCAAAAAACTTTAAGTTCAATTTTGACGGCTTTGTTCGTCCTGATGATTTTAGGAAACGTTCAGACAGTTTTCGCTCAATTTACGTTTGTGGGTGATTACGATAAAACGTTTGCCGCGCCGCTCGGTTATTACATCGACCCGCAAAACCCGACCGCACCGGCAACGGACACCGCCGATACGGTTTTCTTCACGGGCGCGCTTCTGCCGGACGGCTCAATCATCGCCGGAGGGCGGCACGGCGACGTTAATGCGAGAGCGGATTTTTATCTGAGAAAATTCACCCCGTCGGGCGCGGTTGACACATCTTTCGGGACGAACGGATTTGTCCGCACCAATTTTCACACGCAATTCGACGGCGTTCCCGGGCACGACACGCCGCAGGTTTTGAAAGTTCAGCCGGACGGCAAAATCGTCTTTGCCGGTCAATGCACGGTGCTTCAGATTGCTCCGTTCCCGTCGCCGCAGTTCGGACAGGATGCCTGCGTCGTGCGCTACAACGCGAACGGCACGCTCGATTCTTCTTTCGGCGGCTTCCCGATTCCTGTGAGCTGCGGGAACGAGACTTGTTCGATTCCGATTGACCCGGGCAAAGCGATTTTCCAGACCGGATTTCGCTCTGACGGGCGTTTTGGCGAGACGTCGGGTAAATTTTTCGATATGGCGATACAGCCTGACGGAAAAATCGTCCTCGTCGGCGAAACGCGCAATACTACAAACTCATCGACGACCACGGGATGGGTTTCAATCATCGTTCGCTTAAACGCGAACGGCACGCTCGACACCACTTTCGGGACAAACGGCATCGTCCGTTCGACTGCGCCGGCGGCTCCTGCGGGCTGCAACCTTGCGCAGACACAGTTCTCCGGCGTGCTCGTGCAGCCGGACGGTCGGATTATCGCCGTCGGATACGACGCGATTACCAATCCGAGTAATTGCGGCGCCGGAACGCGTTTCGTCGTGACGCGCTGGACGGCAAACGGTCAGCTCGAAACCGTGCGGCACATCACCGACCCTTCATTACTCGATACTTTCTTCACGGAACGAGCCGTTTCCGTTCATCTGACCAGAGACGCAAATAAAGTTCTCGTTTCCGGTTCCGCCAGAAACAATAGCGGAGTTCCGGGCGGTCGCCAGAAGCCGACGCTTGCGCGCTTTAACATCGGTGATTTATCGCTCGACGCGACTTTCGGCAGCGGCGGAATCGCTCAATACAACAGAACCGCCAATGATTGGAGCAGCTCTACTTTATACGTCAAAGCGATTCAGCCGGACGGCAAAAT
>JALZHR010000225.1 GCA_030860665.1 Acidobacteriota bacterium | reverse complement strand
TCTCCGGACTGTTCGGACTCTCCGGACTCTTTTTTTACATCGTTTTCTGCTGACCTTGCTGCTGCGCGGCTTTTTTCGCTTTCAGCTCTTCGAGCTGTTTTTTCGCCTGGACGTCGCCCACCTGATTTTTCAGATTGGCGAGACGCGAGTCGAGCGAAGATTCGGAAAGCTCCTTGCCGAGATTGGCTTCGGCAATCGTCGTTTTGATGTGCGAGCGCACGTTGTCCAGCGCGCGGACTTCTTCATCGACCGAAAGCCCGTCGAGCTGTTCCTGAATCTTGACTCTCGCCTGCGCCGATTGAAATTTCGCCAGCATCGTGTCGCGCTCGGCTTGCAGCTTTTTGATTTCCGCCTGCACGCCCATCAGCGAGCTTTTCGCCGAATTGGCGTCGGAGCGCGCGCTTTCGGCTTCGGCGGTCAGCTCGATTTTTTCCGCTTCGAGCGCGTTTTTCTTTTGAATCAGAACCACCGCCAAATCGTCCTGATTCGTTTCGACTGCCGTTTCAAGCTCGGCGTTGGTCTGCTCCAGCTCGGCGGTCAGTTTCTTAAACCGCTCCTCTATATCGTCGCGCCGCCGGATAATTCCGGCAGTCGCGTATTTCAATTTCGAGTATTTTTCCATCATCGAGTTGATGGCGTTTTCATAAGCGATTTCGGGATGTTCTTTCTCAATATCGGCAATCCACAGCGAAAGAAAACCTCTCCATAAATTTCCGATTCGGGTAAAAATCGACATTTTTAAATCTCCTTTAAATGAGTTGCAGAAAGTTGCGGGTAGTTGCGGGTAGTTGCAGATAGTTAAAAGAAAGGTGCGGAAGATTGAAGCTCTTAACTTTCTTCCAACTATCTGCAACTACCTGCAACTTTCTGTCAACTTCCTCTGCAACTATCCGTCAACTTTTCCGGGTTCGTGCAGTTTCGGCGAATCTTTGACGACCTGCGCCACTTTGTCGCGCCCGAAAAACTCCAGCACTTTCTGCACGTCCAGTTTTTTCGCGTTGCAGGCGGCGACGACCGCGTTCTGCTCGCGCACGCGCTCTTCCATAATCCGGCGCAGGTTCTGGATTTCCTGTTCGTATTGCTGGATGCGCGCCGAGCCGTCCTGCAAAACTTTTTCCGTATCGCTCGCGCCGCTGCGGATGTAGAATTCGAGCGCCTCGATTTCCGCCACGCCCGCTTCAATAATTTTTTCAATCGGAACTCCGAAGGCTTTGAGCGATGCCTCGACGATTTGTTTTTTGACGCTAACGTCGGTCGATTCCGGCAGGCTTTCGAGCAGCGACTTGGCTTTAGCGATGCGCTCGCGCTCGTCGGCGTCAACTCCGCCTGCCTCGAAAACGGCGTCGAAATCGACCCGCCCGTTGACGGTCGGCGGCGCGCCGTAGCTCGCCGGAACGGAATTCGTTTTCTGAGATACGGCGACGGCATCTGACGCCGCTGTCGAAGAAACTCCCGCGCCCGTCGATTCGGCGCTGTCTGACGGCGACGAATTGGCGTATTTGGCGATTAATTCATCGGCGGTCAAATCGGCGGCGGAAGCTTCAGTCTGCTGCCCTTTCTGCTGCGCCTCGTCTTCATCGCGGACGATAAACCAACCGACAACCGTATCGCCCCAATTTTTTTCTGACATCGTTTCGGACTCCTTACGTTACGCCTTAGAAATATAGGCAATAAAGCAATTATTCGCAAGTTTTAAAGTGAAAAAGCGGAAAAGTGAAAAGGTGAAAAAGATTTTTTTTAAAATTTTCCTCGCCGCCGATTTCTTCTACCCGCACAAAAACATAAAAACGAAGGTCAAACTTTTTCACTTTTTCGCTTTTTCACCTTTTCACTTTCCGAATCTTTTCTTAAATTTCCCTTTGTGCTCATCGCGCCAAGCGCGCCATTCTTCGATGGCGCGGCGGCGCTCGTCCGGCGAACTCGCCGGTTTGAAATTCAGTCAGGTCGAAGTCGCGTCGCGCAGGCACATTTCGGCGAAAAAACGCGTCTGCAAATCGTCGCTCGCGAGCAGTTCAATCAGTTCGTCAATCGAATTCCGCGCCGTCTCGCGCCGCCGCTCGGCGTATTCCCTGCGATTCATAAAATTTTTAAAAACTCGGGCGGGACGCTTTCGACCAGCCAGACGCCGTTTTCCGAAACGAAAAACTCGCAGCCTTTCTCCTGCATCGCGCGCGTATCTATTTCAAAAATTACGGGTTTGCCGTAACGCATCCCGACGCGCCGCGCCGTTTCCGTATCAGCCGAAAGATGCACGTGATGCCGCGCCATTTTCAGCAGTCCGTGCTCGCAAATCATCGCGACGTTTCGTTCAGCCGTTCCGTGAAAAAGCCGCGCGGGCGGCGTTTGCTTTTCGAGCTGCAAATCGACTTCGACCGAATGTCCCTGATTGGCGCGAATGCGCTCGCCGCCCGCGTCGAAGGAAAATCTCCGCTTGTCGTTACGCTCGACGACTTCCTTTAATTCATCGGGCGTAAGCGGAAAATTATTCCGCGCGCAGGCTTTCAGCAAATCCTCGACTCTCACCCAGCCGCCCGCTTCCTCCAGCTTCAAACCGAGTCTTTCCGGCTGGTGTCGCAGATGTTTGCTCAGATATTTGCTGACTTTTACCAAACGCTTTTCGTCCATTTACAGCCTGTATGCAAAGATTGCGATTTGAAATCCGGGATTTGAAATTTCAAATCCTATTCTTATCAGTGTTCATCCGTGAACAATTTTTCTTTTTTCCTGTTTCGTGCTTTTTTCGTGTTTTTTCGCGGCTAATTCCCGCTTAGCTCGCGCAAAACCGTCCGCGCCGGAGCGCCGTCGCCGGTCGGGCTGACGATTTTCAGCGGCAGGCAGATTAATTCGTAATCGCCCGCCGGAACTTCGCGCAAATCCAAGCCTTCGACGATTACGATTTCCTTTTCCAGCAGCGTGACGTGCGTCATAAAATCGTCCGAGCCGAATTCTTCGACCGAAAGATAATCGATGCCGACGAGCTTGACGTTTTTGGAAACCAGAACGCGCGCGGCTTCGGGCGTGATATAGGTGAAATCCTTGCGAAAGCCCGTTTCCGGCTCGTTCCAGAAAGCCGAATTGCGCGTTTTGAATAAAACTCTTTCGATGTTTTCGAGATTTTCGACGTGCTGCGGCTCAATCGCCTCAACGCCGTCTTCGATTTCGACGACGCGGCAAGCGCCGATTAGCTTTTCCAGCTCCAGCCGGTCAATCTTTCGCGTCCCGTCGATAAAATGATTCGGCGCGTCCACGTGCGTTCCCGTGTGCGCGCCGAAGCAAAGCTGCGTCACGTTCGCCGCGTCGCCCTTCGCCATCGAAGCCGCGACCTCGATTTTCACTTTCGGGTCGCCCTCGTAAATCGGCACGTTTTCGCTGACCGGAACGGTGATGTCGTAGATTTTCATAAAAGATATTTCAACACAAAGACACAAAGGACACAAAGGTTTTAAGAAAAAGGAATTAACAGGAATGTCAAAATTTACAGGGATAACGGAAATGGATTAAGCGAGTAAGCGGCTATGTGTTTATTCTCCGTAAATCACCTAATCGCTTCTTCCTTATCCACTTATCTTATCCCTGTAAATCCTGCTATCCCTGTTAATTCTTCCTCGTGTCTTCGTGGTGAAAATCGTTTACTTCAAAACGCTGAATTTGCCGTAAGCCTTATCTAATTTGAAAGGTGCGACTTTGCCGGATTTGCGCCACTTGTTTTCGCCCGTCGAAGCGTATTTTTCGCGGTAGAAAACCGGAGTTTTGCCCGGCTTGACCGTGACTTTGTAGCCGAAATCGCCGCCTTCGTCGCCGAAGCTCTCGGCTTGAAACCAGCCCAAGCCTTTGACCGCGCCGGCAGCGGAAAACTCCATAATATCGACGCCCGTGCCGCTCGCGCCCTGGTGCATTCCGCCGGAATAATAAATGAGAAATTCGTTTAAGCCGTTCTGATTGATGTCGGGCAGCGCCTTTATATCCTGCGCCCAACCGCCTTCCGACGCGTAGCTCGCCGCGATGCGCCCGTTTTCCAGCAAAACCAAGCCGTTGTTTCCGAAGCCGTTTCCGGTCTGGCAGAACTGGAAAAAGATTAAAGTCTGATTCGCGCCGGGCTTGGTAAACGCGCCCTTCGCTATGCCCGCTACTTCAAAGGCTTCTTCGCAGACCTCGTCCGCCGTCCACATCTCGCGCAGCTTCGGCAAAACGCCGCGCTTGATTAAATTTTCTTCCGGCACGCTGATTGGCTGCGATTCTTCGCTTATCGTCGGGTCGTTGACGACAATAGTCTGCTGCTGGGCGAGGGCGTTTACCGCCGCCGTCAGAAAGCAGAAAGCGATTAAAAAGTTGAATAAATATTTGTTTTTCATAATCATAAATTTTTCTTTTTCGTAATCGAAGAACATAATCTAAGACTTATTTTCAAACAAGATTTGCATTAGCCGAAAGTTTCTTTGTAGGCTAAAGACATAATGAAGGTTCAAAGACAACAACACGGAAAACGCGGCGCCTTTTTCATCGAGGAAAACGGCGAATGGGTCGCGGAAATGACTTACAGTCGCGAAGGCACGAGAAAAATCGTAATCGACCACACGGAAGTGGACGAATCGCTCAAGGGCAAGGGCATCGGCAAATACCTGGTCGCCGCCGCGGTGCAGTATGCGCGAAAAAATAATCTGCTGATAAAGCCGACCTGCCCGTTCGTCAAAAAAGTTCTGGAAAAGAACGCGGAGTTCGAGGACATTCTTTCAACCTAGATGCCGACCCTTTCGCCGCCGCCGCAGCAGCAGCAATCGCCGCGCATTTCCGCTTCCAGTTATTCAAACACCGCGCCCTTGATTTGGTCGTTTCTTTACGGGCAGAATCGCGGCAGATACGAAATGATTCTCGACACCGCGCCCGCGCGCTCCGCCGAGCTGCTGGCGCAGAAGCGCATTGACGCCGCGCTCGTGCCCGTCATCGCCTACCAGATGATTGAAGACGTTCTGCTCGTGCCGGACGTCTGCGTCGGCGCGCGCGAAAAAGTCAGAAGCGTCTGCCTGGTGACGAAGGGCGAAGATTTAAAGAACGTCCGCACAGTTTCGCTCGACATCTCGTCGAAAACTTCGGTCGCGCTGGCGAAAATAATTTTTCGCGAATTCATCGGGCGCGAGCCGCAGTGGAAAACGTCAAAGCCGGATTTGGAGAAAATGCTCGCCGAATCGGATTGCGCGCTGCTCATCGGCGACCCGGCGCTGGTGATTGACGAGCACGTTTATCGAAAATTCGATTTGGCGGAAACGTGGAAAAACTTTACCGGCTGCGGCTTCGTTTTCGCGATGTGGATGGCGAGCGCGGAAAAAGCCGGAATCGCGCGGAAAATCGACCTAGCGGCGGCGCGCGACGAAGGCTTGCGTCACCTCGACGAAATCATTTCAAACTACGAAACCGAGATTTCGCTCCGGCGCGAAGATTTCAAAGAATACCTGTCGGAAAATATCTCGTATTCCATCGACGACTCGATGCGGAAAGGCTTGGAGCTTTACTTTCAGCTGGCGCACAAAAACGGCTTGATTGATAATCACAAGCCGCTTTCGTTTATCTGAAAAACGCCCAGAGCCAGACCGCGACGACCATAAATAAAGCCAGCGCCAAATCGTTCGCTCTTAATCCTTCATCTTCCCTGTTTCGCATAAAAAATATTCTCCCTGCTGCTAAAAAATTTCTCTCCGCCTGTAATAGCGTAATCCTCGCGCCGAAAGTATCAATCAATCGTGCGGCACGAATCTTGATACAAGTTCTATGACTGATTCGGAATTCGCTTTTTGCGCAGTTTCGGATTCGTTTTCGCAGTTTTTTTGGCAAACTGCGATTTTGATTGGCAAAATGAAAAGAAATTTCAGCCGTAGAGGACGCAGAGAGAGAGAGAGAGAGAGAAGAAATGAAACCACAGATAAACGTAGATAAACGCAGATTTTTAACAGGATTGGCAGGATAAAATCTATTTCTTATTCAGCCGCGAAGCCTGTTCCGAATTATCTTTGTTATCTGCGTTTATCTGCGGTTTCATTCTCTCAGCGTTCTCTGTGCTCTCTGTGGCTGAAAATTTCCGTGTTAGAATTATTTTGATTTTTTATGAACAGCAGCAACAGCAATATTCAACCGATTTTAGATAAAGTTCTGGACGGCGGGCGGATGAGCGCCGAAGAATGCGCGGCTCTTTTGGAATCGAACGATTTCGTCCGCATCGGCTTGGCGGCGCACGAGATGCGGATGCGGAAAAATCCGACCGACGTCGTGACCTACATCATCGACCGCAACATCAATTACACGAACGTCTGCAACGTCGTCTGCACGTTCTGCGCCTTTTATCGCCGCCCGGGAAAGCCGGACACCTACGTTCATTCGATTGAGGAAATCTGCCGCCGCATCGACGAAACCATCGCGCTCGGCGGCACGGGCGTTCTGATGCAGGGCGGGCTTCATCCCGATTTTAATATCGAATGGTACGAGAATCTGCTTTCGACTTTGCACGCGAAATATCCGACGTTTCAACTGCATTGCTTTTCGCCGCCGGAAATCCACAACATTCACCTGATTTCCGGTCTGGATTACGAAACGATTCTGCGCCGTCTGAAAGCCGCCGGACTTTATTCGATGCCGGGCGGCGGCGGCGAGATTCTGGACGACGAGGTTCGCAAACGCGTTTCGACCAAATGCTCGACCGAGGAATGGCTCGACGTGATGCGCGCCGTGCATAAAGTCGGCTTGCGCTCGACGGCGACGATGATGTTCGGCATCGGCGACAAGATAATTCACCGCGTCCGTCATTTGCAGAGAATCCGCGATTTGCAGGACGAAACGGGCGGCTTTACGGCGTTTATCCCGTGGACTTTCCAGCGCGAGAACACCGCTCTCGGACGCAAAATCACGGAAGAGCCGACCGGCATCGACTATCTGAAAATGCTCGCCGTCTCGCGCCTGTTTCTGGACAACGTGCAGCACATTCAGGCGTCGTGGCTGACGCAGGGCTTGCGGCTCGGGCAGACCGCGCTCCGCTTCGGCGCGGACGATATGGGCTCGATTATGATTGAAGAAAACGTCGTCTCGGCGGCGGGCGCGGACACGCAGGCAAACGAAAAAGAGCTGCGCTATCAAATCTCCGAAGCCGGATTCACGCCGCAGCAGCGCGATATTTTGTATGAATACGTTTACCGCGAAAATATTGATGAGTTAGACGCGAGAAAATCGATGCCGCTGCGCCGTTTGAGCGTCGCTTTCGCGGATTAGATAAACGAAGATGAGCGAGGAGACTCCGGCAGGATATTCTTATACGCCGCATAATATTTTAATGGCGGGAGTTTCCAGCCAAATCGCTCTCTGCTCAATCATTTTCGGGTCGGCTTTCCTGGAGCTTTACTTCTATAAGCCGCATCATCACGGCGTGCCGATGCGAACCGGAAGCGAGCTGTTGTTTGTTACGGCGTGGTCGTGCGCCGCTTATTTTTCGGCGGTCGGTTTAGTGTATTTTTTCAGAAACTTCTGCCGGAAACTCGTCTCCGCCCGGTTAATGGTTCCTTTTTTGGGCGCGGTGATTTCCAGCGTTTCAGCGGGAATTTTTCATTATCTGAGCACGCTGGAGGAAATCAGAAACTATAAAGAGCCGGTTATCTCGTTTGGCGGTCAGCCGCCGCGCCCCGTGCTTCCGGCTTTCGACGACCTGATCTGGCAGATGCTGCTGCCAGCCGCCGTATTTTTTGTCGTTACCTGCCCGGCTTCACTTCTCTTTCCGCATATCTACAAAATCCTTCCGAAGAAAAAAAAGGAAGAGATTTTACACGTCATCGAACATTAATAAACCGCACGCCGCAAACCCTTCGCGAACACGATTTTCAGCCGTCTTTTCAAATGCCGATAAATTTGAACAACCGACAGCCTTTTAACCAGAAAATCGATGCGCAACCGAGCGTCTGCGCCGAGCGTATCTGCGCCCGTCACTCTAAAAATCTTGATTACCGGAGTGCATTGGCTTATCATTTAAACAGACTCAGCAATCACAGGATAATTAGCGGCAGCAGTTCCGTTGCCCTTAACTGCTTATGAGCCTGATAAGCACGAACTGGGTCGGTAAAAATCAGGCAGGAAGACAAATTTTGAAAAAGGGGATGGTTTTATGAATACAGTAGAAAAATCAATAGTCGTCGACGTGCCAGTGCGCACGGCTTACAATCAATGGACGCAGTTTGAGGAGTTTCCGCAATTTATGGAAGGCGTCGAGCAGGTCCGGCAGGAAGGCGACACGCATACTCATTGGCGCGCAAATATCGCCGGCAAAGACGTCGAATGGGACGCGGACATCACCGAGCAAACTCCCGATTCGAGAGTTTCGTGGCGCAGCACCACCGGCGCTTATAATGCCGGAACGGTCAGCTTCCAGCCCGAAGGCGCTAACCAGACGAGAGTAACGCTGCGTCTGGAATACGAGCCGGAAGGCTTCTTTGAAAGCGTCGGTTCGGCGCTCGGCTTCGTGGACAGCCGCGTCGAGGGCGATTTGGAGCGCTTCAAGCAATTCATCGAATCGCGCGGCGCTGAAACCGGCGCGTGGCGCGGTGAAATTCACGGCAACCAGGTCAAAGGTCAAAGCGGCAGCTAAGCTAAATCACAAAACTGCGGGACGGTCGGAAAGGAATCTCCGGCAAGGCGATTTCCGCCGACCGCCCTTAATCTTTCATCGTCCTGAAAAGCCGCGTCTAATCAGACACTTCCAGCCTTTCCTCAGCGCGCGGCTACAGGCAAAAGCATCAAATTACAAAACTCTTACAATCATAGGACAATAAATCTGTTACGCTTTTCATCATAGACTTGAGAAAGGCGTTTTGTTTTTCTCGCGTAAAGTTTTTATTACCGTCAAGGGGGTTTTTGAAGAAGTGGATAAAGTAGCAACTGTCGAACAAAGAAAAAGCGGGAAAATAAATTGGGTGACGATTATTCCCATCGCCATCTTTCATATCTTAGCGATCTGGGCATTATTTACGTTTAGCTGGACGAATTTAGCGGTCGGACTTTTTGCCTGGTGGCTGGCGGGCAGCGTCGGCATCGGGGTCGGCTTTCACCGCCAATTGACGCATCGCGGTTTTGAGACGCCGGATTGGCTCAAACATTTTCTCGCCGTCTGCGGCTCGATGGCTTTGCAGGGCAGCCCGAACGACTGGGTGACGACGCACAGGGTGCATCACGCCTTTTGCGAGACGGACAAAGACCCGCACAGCCCGCGTCACGGAACTTACTGGGCGCACATCGGCTGGGTCACGGTCGGCACGTCGCAGGGCAATCCCGCGGAAGTCGAGCGCCGTTTTATTCCCGATTTGCTGAAGGACAAATTTCTCGTCACGCTCTCGAAATACTGGTATGTGCCGACGATTACGTTCGGCGCGATTCTGGCTTTAATCGGCGGCTGGTCGATGGTTTTGTGGGGCGTTTTTCTGCCGACGGTTGCGGGCTGGCATTTTACCTGGTTCGTCAATTCCATCACGCACCTGTGGGGCTCGCGTCGTTTTGAAACGCACGACGATTCGACCAACAATGCGCTGGTCGCCGCGCTCAGCTTCGGCGAAGGCTGGCACAATAATCATCACGCCAACCCGACCTCGGCGCGTCACGGCTTAGCCTGGTACGAGTTCGATTTGAACTGGCTGCAAATCAAGTTTCTGGAAAAGCTCGGTCTGGCGTGGAAAGTAAAAGAATTCAATCTGAAAGAATACGAAGCGAAAAAGGCTTCGACGAAAATCGAAGATTTTGAAGTAGCCGAAGAAGCGATGCGGCAAGCCGCGTAAATAAACGCAAAATGCAAAATGCAAAGTGCAAAATGAGAGCAGAGGTTTTCATTTTGCACTTTGCATTTTACACTTTGCATTAGAATATGCGTGTTGCCCGTCGCCGCAAAAGCTCGATTTTCTTTCTGGTCTTAGGCATTTGCCTGGTCGCGCTGGCGGTTGCGCTTTACGTCGGCTGGATTTTGCTGAATTTGCAGCAGGTCGCGCTGCTGGTTTTCGGCATCGTCTTTTTTTCGCTAATTATCACGGGCTTGATTTTGAACACTTCGTTTCTGATTCGCGAGATTCGCCGCAACGAGCAGCAGGACGCTTTTCTGAACGCCGTCACGCACGAGCTGAAAACGCCGATCGCCTCGATTCGGCTTTATCTGGAAACCTTAAAGACGCGCGACATCAAGCCCGCCAAGCAGCAGGAATTTTACGACGTGATGCTGGCGGACAGCGAGCGGCTGCTGAACACGGTCGAGCAGATTTTGCTGGCAAGCCGCGCCCGTGAGCACAAACGGCTGCTGAATATTTCCGAGATAAATCTGGCGACACTCCTGCGCGAATGCGCCGAGCGCATCCGGCATCGTTACGATTTGCCCGAAAACGCGATTTCCCTGCCCGCCGCCGACGATAAAATAAGAATTTCGGGCGACCTGGACGAGCTTCAGGCGGTTTTTATGAATCTGCTGGACAACGCCGTAAAATACTCGCAGCCGGACGTAAAAATCGCGCTGAACTTTAAAAATCTGAACGAAAAATTCGTCATCGTGCGCATCAAGGATTCGGGCATCGGGATTCCGCCGACGGAGCTGAAAAGAATTTTCCGGCGCTTTTACCGCGTGCCGAATCGCGCGACGCAGAAAGCGAAAGGGACGGGCTTGGGACTTTTCATTGTGCGCTCGATTGTCGGCAAGCACGGCGGAAAAATCTGGGCGGAAAGCGCCGGACCCGGCAAAGGCAGCGCATTTATGGTTCAACTGCCGAAAACTGTTAATAATGCGGAACGATGAATGCGAAATGCGGAATAATGAGCAGTGGAAAGTTTTGAGTTTTGAGTTTTGAATTTTAAGCTGATAAAAATCGTCAATTCAAAATTCAGAACTCAAAGTTCATAATTTATTCCGCCTTCGGCACTTCGCATTCCTCATTCGGCGTGTGGTTAATTTTTTCTTATTATGAAAATTTTAATTGTCGAAGACGAGCATCATCTGGCGGAAGGCTTGCGTTTTAATCTGGAAGCCGAAAATTTTGCGGTCGAGCTGGCGTCGGACGGCGGCGAGGCGCTGCGCTTTCTGGTCGAAGAAAACAAACAATTCGACGTCATCGTGCTGGACGTGATGCTGCCGGAAGTGGACGGTTTTACGGTCGCTCAGACGCTGCGGAAAAAAGAAAATTTCACGCCGATTCTGATGCTGACGGCGCGCAACCGCCCCGAAGACGTCCTGCGCGGATTTGAAGCGGGCGCGGACGATTACCTGCCGAAGCCGTTCGAGCTGAAAATCTTTCTGGCGCGTTTGAACGGTCTGCTCAGGCGGCGCGAATGGTTTCGCCGGGAAGAAAAATCAGCGGCAGCGACAGCAGTAGCGGCGGCGGCGGAGGCGGGCGCGGCAAACGGCAGCTTCGTCATAAACGGCAAAACGATTGATTTTGAAAGCCTGGAATTGCAGAGCGGCGCGGAGACGATTCACCTGACGCTGATGGAAGTCAGGCTTTTGCGCTATCTGATTGAAAACGCCGGAAAGCCCGTCTCGCGCAAGACGATTCTCGAAGAAGTCTGGGATTTGCACGAAGACACGGACACGCGCGCGATTGACAATTTCATCGTCCGCCTGCGCCGCTATCTGGAAGACGAGCCGGAAAAACCGAAAATCCTGCAAACCGTGCGCGGCGTCGGCTATAAATTCGTGAAAGAAAGTTAGCCGCGGATTTGCGCAGATTTGCGCGGATAAGAAAAGGAATCTGAAATCTCGAATTTGAAATTTAAAATTGCAGGCAAATCCCGCTAATCCGCGTCATCCGCGCAAATCCGCGGCTAATTTCTCTCTGCTCAGAACCTTCAGATTCTCGCGCCAGTTTTCGTTTAAATCGAAGCGGTAAATCTCGATTTCCGGCGTGATTGCCCGCGCCAGAAACGACTGCTCGCGGTGAAACGAGAGCGCCGGCGCAACCAGATAAACCAGCGCGGGCGCGTCCGCAATCTTCGCCGCCTCGCCGAAGATTTTCGCCCTTTGCAGATTCCCGCTTCTTCTTTGCAGCTCGATTTTTCGCCAGTAATCGGCGGCTTGAAAAACGGCGGCGCGGTCGGGCGCGACTTTTAATTCGATAACGACGAGCCGCCCGTCTCGTCTTAAGGCGAGCAAATCGATTTTATCCCGCTCGGCGCGAAACTGCTGGTAAAGCGGCGATAAAATCAAATTTGCGTCGAGCAACCTGATGTTTTTTCGCAAAATCGCTTCGAGCCAGCTTTCCGGCGCGAGACGATAAAAAGCGTGCCGTTTATTCGACGAATCGAAACGGCGATAAGTCCTGAGTTCTTCAACCAGATTCAGAAATTCGCCGAAAGTTTTTTCGCTCAGAATCTGCCTTCGCGCCTCGACGCCGAACCAGGTTTTTTCCTCGCCGGAAATTTTTCTGACGCGGGCGAAAGGCAAGCCCGAAAAACGCAGAGTCTCGCCGTTTTTACTGAAAACGGCGTCGATTTCATCCGGCGCAAGCTCGATAATTTTTCGCGCCGTCGCGCCCGATTCGAGATATTCGAGCGGCTCGATTTTCGGCGGTTTTCTGCGCCATAAACCGGAAACCGGCAAAGCCGGAATTTCTTTTATTTCTTCGCTTTGCGCCTCGCCGCCCGCGCGGAAAATCTCAAAAATCTTTATTTTATTTTTCCGGTTTTCGCGCAATAAGGCGTGCAGCTTCGACAAATCCTTCGCCTGTTTCTTTTCCGCCATAATCCAGACGTTTTCGACCGGATTTTTCTTTCGAGCGCGCAGTTTTTCGAGCCATAAAATCGCCGTCGAAATGAGAATTTCGGGCGCGAGCGAATCGGAAACGTCGGCGACGGCGGCAATTTGGCGGCGGCTGCCGCGTCGAGAATCTTCAAAAACTATCTGTGCGAAGCGTCCGGTTTCCCGGTTCAAATCGGCGCGGACGAGCTTTGCCTGCGGGTTCGATTCGACGATTAAACCGGCGATTTTGCGCGCCTTTTCGATTCGCGCCTGCTCAGCCTCGCGGCTCAAATCAAACGCCGAAACTCGCGGAACGAGCGAGAGCTTTTCGTTCTCTTTCCCGAAATTGCGCGTCAAATCAAGCGAGATTTTTTCGTTTTCGAGAAATTGATAATCGACGATTCGCCACGTCTCGAAACCTTTCCCGCCGACGAAGCCGCAGAATAATTTTTCGCGCTCGAGCGTGATTTCGATTTCGCCGTTTTGCAGCGGGAAGCCTTTGCCCGTCGAGCCGAAAATCAGAAGCCATTCGCCGCGCGAGCGCACGAAGTTTTCCAGCTCGATTTTGGCTCGCCCGGCGTTCATCGCTGCTGCTGCTGCTGCTGCCTGTTCATCGTTTTAATGATTTCTTCCGACCAGATTTTGTAGCCCGATTCGGACGGGTGAATGCCGTCGGCGAAAAAATCGGGCGGGACATAATCGGGCTGCTCGTAATAGTAAACGTTTTCAAACTCGCGGACGAACTGTTTGATGTTCGCGTTGTGCAGGCGCGACAGCCGCCAGAGAATAAATTTTATCGGCTCGGGCAAAACGGGCGAGAGCCTGATAGCCGCGACGTTGGTGATGAAAATCACGGATTCGGGATGTTTTTCGCGCAGGGCGCGCAGGACTTTTATCATATTGCGCCGCCACTTTAAAGGGCTGCTGAGCTTTAAAACGTCGTTGCCGCCCAAGCCGACGATGATGTAATCGAATTTTTCGTCTTCGGGAACCAGCGGCACAAGCTCTTTTAAAGCGCGCTTTGCGGTCACGCCGTTTTTGCCGATGACGTGCCAGCGCACGGATTTGCCGATTTTTTCGCTCAAAACCCTGGCAAATTGTCCGGCGAGCGCCGTTTCGTGCGTTCTCGCGCCGAGTCCGGCGATGGTCGATTCGCCGATTGCCAGCAGATTGACGAACGTTTCGCCGTCGCCGTATTTTCCGATTTTTTCGCCCGCCGCGTCGGGCAGCAAGCCGACCTTGCGCCGGACGTATTGTCCCTGCAAATACAAAAACGGCGCGAGCGGCAAAATCGCTGCCGCGCTCAGAAGGTAAATTGTCTGCATCAGCCAGAGGTTCATTGCCTGCCGCTTCACCAAAGCGTATGATAAAGTTTTACTTTTACAGATGTTTTCGTCAAATCCGGCAAAATTGTTTCACCTCGTCCTGTTTTTTTCGATTTGCTTTTCGGCATCGTGCAGCAGATTCTGGGGCGGCGGAAACGAAGATTCGGACGCCGCCGACCGGAAGCCTTTCATCGCCCGGGAAATTCAGAGCGGAATTCCGTTTTCAACCCGCGAGCCGGAAGTTTTTCAAGGCGAAATCGTCGTCACCAGTTTTATAAACGGCGAAAAATCCGAGCGTAAAACTTTCGTCGCGCGCAGCGGCGGGCGCAGGATTTTAATTTTCGCCGCCGGAGAAAAAGCGGAAGTCTCGTTTTTGCAGCTTGATGAGGCGGGAAGCTTTTCGATTTCCCGGGAGAAAAAAATTTATACGGAAAACGTCGCCAATATGGCGTCGCCCGCCGTCCCGGGCGGCGAGACTTTCGACGATTTTCTGACCGCCGCGCGATTGAGCGCAAAGGCTTCCGCCGCTTTTGAAAGCCTCGGCGCGGCGGAGAACGGCTTGACCGGATTTCGCGTGCGGCTGGACGATTCGGACGCGAGCGAGGTTCTGATTTACGTGGACGAAAATCTGAAAATCCCGGTCAGACAGGAATTCCACAGCCGCGCCGCACCGGGCGAGCCGCAGCAAAAAACTCTATTGTATGCGGTCGAATTGAGAAATTTTCAATTGCAGGCGGACGAAAATCTTTTCGCGCCGCCGCCGAAAGATTTTCGGAAGGTTTCAAGAGAGGAATTTGATAAAATCGTCAGGAGCAGTGAGCAGTGAGCGGTGAGCAGTAAGCAGTTTGGTTTTGAAACTCGATGTTGAATTCCTAAACTCCGAACTGCTTACTGCTCACCGCTCACTAAGTTTATGAGTGAAATCGAGACATCGCCGCCGTCGCCGCTGCTGGAAAAAGCGCAGGCGGTTTTCCGCGAAGTTCCGTATATCAAGCTGCTCGGGATGGAGCTGATTGATTTGCGCGACGGCGAAGCCGTTTTAAGGCTGAAAATGCGTGACGAGCTGCGCCAGCCGCACGGCGTTCTGCACGGCGGCGCGACCGCCTCGCTGATTGACACGGCGACGGCGTTTGCCGTCATCACCAAATTAGAGGCGAGCGAAAAGGCTTCGACCGTCGATTTGACGGTTCATTACCTGCGCCCGGTGATTGACGAAACGATTCTCTGCACGGCGCGCGTCGTCAAAGCCGGAAGACGACTGCTGACCGTTTCGGCGGACGTCGTCGGCAGCGATAAGGAAAAGCTGATTGCGACGGCGATTTCGACGTACTCAAAAGTCTAGAGAGTCCGGAGAGTCAAATCGAATTTTCTATCGAAATTTTCTTTTGACTCTCGGGACTCGAAAGTTTTATGGAAGAGATTAGAAAATTTTCGCGTTATTTTCTGCCGTATAAAGGGCGCATCATTCTGGGCATCGTCTGTATTTTGTTCGGGATGACGTTCGGGCTGCTCGTGCCTTATCTGGTCGGGCGGGCGGTGGACGATTTGACGAATCCGCAGACGGGCGGCGTGACGTGGGAGAAAATCGTCTATTACCCGCTGGTCATTTTAGGCGCGAATCTCGTGGGCGGAATTTTTCTTTTCTGGCAGCGCAGGCTTTTGATAAACACCTCGCGCGACATCGAATACGATATGCGCCGCGATTATTACGCGGCGCTCGTCAACCAGCCGCAGGAATTTTTTCAGAATCACCGCGTCGGCGATTTGATGGCGCGGGCGACCAACGATTTGGCGGCGGTCAGGCAAATCGTCGGACCGATGATTTTGTATTCGTTTCAGGCGATTTTCGCGCTGCTGGTCGTCTTGCCGATTCTTTTGAGCATCAGCGTCCGGCTGACGCTGCTGCTTTTTCTGACGATGCCGCTCGTCAGCCTGACGGTTAAGTTTTTAGGTCAGCGGATTCACACACGCTTCGAGAAAATTCAGGAATTCTTTTCCAACATCACGGCGACGGCGCAGGAAAATCTTTCGGGCGTGCGCGTCGTGCGCGCTTACGCGCAGGAAAATGCGGAAATCGAAAAATTTCAGATTCTTAACCGCGAATACGCCGAGCAAAATCTCTCGCTCGTCAAATACGCGGCGGCGATGCGCCCGCTTTTATTTTTCTTTATCGGGCTGGGCTTCGTGATTATCGTCGCGGTCGGCGTGCCGATGGCGGTGCGCGGCGAGATTACGGCGGGCGATTTCACGGCGTTTATTTTGTATCTGCAAAGGATGATTTGGTATCTGATTGCGCTCGGCTACGTCGTCAATCTCTACCAGCGCGGCACGGCTTCCCTGAAACGCATCAACGAGATTCAGGAAACCGTCCCGACCATCCGCGACGAGCCGACCGTCGAGGTTCAGCCGCCGGTTAAAGGCGAAATCGAATTTCGCAATCTGACCTTCGCCTACAACGGCAAGCCGGTTTTAAAAGACATAGATTTGAAAATCGAGCCGGGCAAAACCGTCGCTTTCGTCGGCAAAACCGGCAGCGGCAAATCGACGCTCGTCAGCCTGATTGCGCGCCTGCTCGAAGCGCCGGAAAATACGGTTTTCGTAGACGGCGTTTCCGTTCGCCGATACCCGCTCCAGCAG
>JALZHR010000217.1 GCA_030860665.1 Acidobacteriota bacterium | reverse complement strand
GACCCGCCGTCGTGCGCCGTCGGCGAGCCGCGCGGGCACGGTTATCGCGGCGAGCGAAAATTTCCGCTCGTGCTGCAAAACGTGCACCGCTATTTTCTTTATCTCGCACTGATTTTTATCGTTTTTCTCGCGCTCGACGTCTGGAACGCGCTGTGGTTTACCGATGCCGCGACCGGCAGGGCTTCTTTCGGCATCGGCGTCGGCACGATTATTCTGGCGCTGACGGTTTTCTTTCTCGCCGGATACACGTTCAGCTGTCACTCGCTGCGCCATCTGGTCGGCGGCAAATGCGACGAGCTTTCCGATAAGCCGGTTCGCGGCGCAGCTTACAAAGCGTGCAGCGCGCTCAACCGGCGGCATATGCTGTGGGCTTGGCTGAGCCTGTTTTTCGTCGGCTTTTCCGACATCTACGTGCGCCTCTGCTCGATGGGCGTCTGGACGGACTGGAGAATCCTTTGAAAGGCGAAAGGCTAAGGGATAAAGGATAAAGTAAAAAAACGATTCCTTATTTTTTCGCCCTTATCCTTTCGCCTTTATCCTTTAAATTATGGCTGAATATCAAACATTTGAACACGACGTTCTGGTTATCGGCGCGGGCGGCGCGGGGCTGCGCGCGGCGATTGAAGCGTCGGCGGCTGGCGTTCGCGTCGGGCTGGTCTGCAAATCGCTGCTCGGAAAAGCGCATACCGTGATGGCGGAAGGCGGAATGGCGGCGGCGATGGCGAACGTCGACGAGCGCGACAGCTGGAAAGTTCATTTTTCCGATACGATGCGCGGCGGTCAATACGTCAACAACTGGCGAATGGCTGAGCTGCACGCCCGCGAAGCGCCCGACCGAGTGCGCGAGCTGGAAGCGTGGGGCGCGGTTTTCGACCGCACGAAAGACGGTCGCATTCTGCAAAGAAATTTCGGCGGTCATCGCTATCCGCGTCTCGCTCACGTCGGCGACCGCACCGGATTGGAAATGATTCGCACGCTGCAAGACCACGGCATTCATCAGGGCATCGACGTGCATATGGAAGTCACCGTGATCGCGCTTTTAAAAGACGGCGAGCGGGTGACGGGCGCGTTTGCCTACGAGCGGGAGCACGGAAGATTTCGCATTTTCAAGGCGAAAGCCGTCATTCTGGCGACGGGCGGAATCGGGCGCGCCTATAAAATCACGAGCAACAGCTGGGAAGGCACGGGCGACGGGCATTCGCTTGCCTACGACGCGGGCGCGGAATTGATTGATATGGAATTTATCCAGTTTCACCCGACCGGAATGGTTTACCCGCCGTCGGTTCGCGGCATTCTAGTCACCGAAGGCGTGCGCGGCGAGGGCGGAATTTTAAGAAACTCGGAAGGTCGCCGCTTTATGTTCGACGACATTCCCGACAACTACAAAGACCAGACCGCCGACAACGAGGAGGAAGGCTGGCGCTACACGCAGGGCGACAAAAACGCGCGCCGCCCGCCTGAATTATTGACGCGCGACCACGTGGCGCGCTGCATCGTCCGCGAAGTCAAAGCCGGGCGCGGCACGCCGAACGGCGGCGTCTATCTGGACATCGCGTGGATTAAGGAAAAACTGTCGAACGCGCCCGAGCATATCAAGAAAAAGCTGCCGAGTATGTATCACCAGTTCAAACAGCTTGCCGATTTGGACATTACGACGACGCCGATGGAAGTCGGACCGACGACGCACTACATAATGGGCGGCGTCCGCGTCGATGCCGATACGCAGATGTCGACCGTGCCCGGGCTTTTCGCCGCCGGTGAATGCGCGGCTGGCATCAACGGGGCGAACCGGCTCGGCGGAAACTCGCTTTCCGATTTGCTCGTTTTCGGAAAACGCGCGGGCGAATACGCCGCGAAATTCGCGCAGGAAAACGCGTTCGGAAACATCGACGACGAACAAATTCAGGAAAGGGCGCGCTGGTCTCTGGAAGCGTTTGACCGGACGGGCGGCGAAAATCCCTTTCAGATTCAGCACGAATTGCAGGATATGATGCAGGATTTGGTCGGCATCGTCCGCACCGAGGACGAGATGCAGCGCGCGCTCGTCGGCATCCGACAGCTCCGCGAGCGGCGCGAAAAAATCAGCCTGACCGGGAACATAGATTTTAATCCGAGCTGGCACACGGCGCTCGATTTGCACAATCTTTTAAACGTTTCAGAAGCGATTACGCTCGCCGCCATCGAGCGAAAGGAAAGCCGCGGCGGTCAGTTTCGCGATGATTATCCGGCGAAAGTCGCCGAATTCGGCAAAGTCAATTTCTCGGTCAAAAAAGGCGCGGACGGCTCGATGCAGATTGCGCGCGTGCCGATTCCCGAAATGCCCGACGAATTGAGACAGATTATCGAGGAAATGGGGTAAAAAATTGAACCGCAGAAACGCCGGGACGCAGAGGGAAAAGCGGCAGGATGAACAGTATAAACAGATAATTTTTTCTTTTCTCAGTGTCTCTGCGGTAAAAAATTTTAGAGGAATAAATGGCAAAAGCGACATTCAGAATCTGGCGCGGCAGCCGCGATGAAGGCGGCGAATTGGTCGATTACACGACGGAAATCACGGAAGGAATGGTCGTGCTCGACGCCGTTCTGCAAATTCAGGGCGAGCAGGCGGGCGACCTCGCCTGTCGCTGGAACTGCAAGGCGGGCAAATGCGGCTCGTGCTCGGCGGAGATAAACGGGATGCCGAAGCTGATGTGTATGACGCGGCTCAACAGTCTGCCGCTCGAAAATCCCGTGACGGTCGAGCCGATGCGCGCTTTTCCTTTAAAGAAAGATTTGGTGACGGACGTTTCGTGGAATTACGAGGTCAAAAAACGCATCAAAAAATTCAAGCCACGCGCGCCCGACGCGCCCGACGGAACGTGGCGAATGTCGCAGGGCGACGTCGACCGCATACAGGAATTTCGCAAGTGCATCGAGTGTTACCTGTGCCAGGACGTCTGCCACGTTCTGCGCGACCATCACAAGCACGAAGACTTTATCGGTCCGCGTTTTCTGGTTTACGCGGCGGCGCTGGAAATGCACCCGCTCGACACGGAAAACCGGCTGGAAGCGTTAAAGGACGAGGCGAACATCGGCTACTGCAACATCACCAAATGCTGCACGAAAGTGTGTCCCGAACACATTACGATAACCGACAACGCGATTATTCCGCTCAAAGAGCGAGTGGTTGACGAATTTTACGACCCCGTCAAAAAGCTGGTGCGGATTTTTCGCCGCTCGTCGAAAAAGAACGATAAATAAAAGTTTTGAATGATGAATTTTGAGTTTTGAGTCGAAATAAACCATTTAAAATCAAAACTCAAAACTCTCTAAGATTCTGGAGCGATTATGTTTGAGTTGAAACCCATATCGAAGGATGCCGTCGAAGCGGCGCTCGAAAAGGCGAAGCATTATCGCCTGCTCAACGAGCCGGGCGCGGCGGAAAGCATCTGTCTGGACATCCTGTGCCTCGAGCCGGATAATCAGGAAGCGCTCGTGACGCTCGTGCTGGCGATGAGCGACCGCTTTGTCAGGGATTACGCCATCGGCGACTCGCAGATTCAGGATTACCTGTCGCGGATTAGCGACGACTACGAGCGGGCGTATTACACCGGAATCATTTACGAGCGCCGCGCCAAGGCGAGCCTGAGCAAAGGCTCGTTCGGCTCGGATTCGACCGCTTACGAATTATTTCGCCGGGCGATGAGCTGGTTTGAGCAAGCCGAAGCCATCCGCCCGCCGAAAAACGACGACGCCATCCTGCGCTGGAACGGCTGCGCCCGCATCGTGATGCGCAACAAGCTCGAACCGCGCGAAATGGACGACGATTTTCTCGAATAAAGGTTTAAAAGAGCGGGCGGGCGAGCGGGAAAATTACAAAATCCCGCCGCCCGCCGGGCAGCCCGGTTATAAGCGCCTTCTTACCTGTTGTTTCGCATCACGGCAAAAACATTTCTCTGCGGTCTCAGAAATCCCTGGTCGTTTAACGAAAAATCCGTGCGACTGACACTATGGCTGACGTTTCCGCCGATGGCTTTGGCGATTCCTTCGTTTACTTCGACGACAACGTCGCAGTGGCTGGTGAAATCTTCGGGCAGGTCGTCAAACGTTCTTACTCTCAGACGCCACTGACAAATTATATCTCCCGGCTGCGGTTTGTGCTCGTTGAGGCGGAAAAGCCAGAACGGCGCGTCCGCTTCACCGGCAAATCGCTTTCTTTTCGCATCGAGAATATATTTATCGTGCGAATCCGAAAAAACGAAATCATTGTAGCCAGCCCGCCGCGCGATAAACGAGATAAAAGCCGCCGACCAGGGCTGCGTTCTGTTCCTGCCGTCGAGGTTTATGTTGATTGCCCGCCAATAGTCGCCGACGCGCCTGTAAAACGGGCTGACGTGCTCCTGACCGGCGCCGCGATTGAAGCGATTCCATTCGCTGAGCGCTTCCGCAATCAGGCGTTCCCGGAGCGGGCTCATCGCGTCACGCAGAAAGCGCGCGCTGGCAAAGCCTCTGACCAGCGTCCCGTCGACGATTGTCTCGACGGCGCGAAACGTCTGATTGCCCGGTTCGTCCAGAGCTTCGACCTCGTGCCCGCGCGGAAGAACCAAAATAATATTATCCGGCTCGGTGACCGGCGCGCTGCGCAGATTTAATCCAGCCGCGCTCACTATCATTCTCGCCATAATTTTCTCCTTTTTGGAATAATGCCGAAGCCGCCCGCGCCTGCCGTCCCGAAAACGCGAAAAGATGTAAAACGTAAGACGGAAGAAACTATTTGATTCTGCCTTTTGCGTTTTTCTTTTTCAGGCGGATTTCGCAGGCGTTTCCGCATTTTTGATAAAGACGATTTTCGCCGTTTTATTTCCCCGGCTCGATTTTCAGAAAAGCATAAGCGGCGGCGATGGCTATTCCGAGCCACGATTTCGCCGCGGCGGTCAAAGGCGGAACCGTCTCGCTATGCTGTATAAAACCGTAAATTACCGCCGCCAAACCGCAAATTACCCAGCAGACAATATATGCAATCGCAATAGCGTTTACTACCTTTTCCGTAAGAGAACCGTCAATCGCCATCCGTCCGTCGCCGCCTGCGCCGGCGTTTGCGATAAACATTCTGCCCGGCAGTTCCTTCGGGTCGGAAACTGCTAATACCGCAATCACCAGCGCCGAAATCAGACCGCCGACCAGATTCAAAATCGTCGTGATGCCCGGACTTAAATTCCTGTAATCTTCATCGCACGTGGTCTGCGCACATTCCTGGACGACTTTTATTCCCTCGTAAATCGAATAGCCGTATAAAACAAGCAAAATAACGGCGATTACTCCGCCGAATACAAGTCTCGTCATAACGTCGCGCTCCTTTTTTAATAAATTTTTACGGCGGCGAAACATTCGCCTGCCGCCACGCGCCGACCATCCCGCTCTGCGGCGGCAGCCTGATTGTCAATAAAATAAATCAGTCGATAGCGGCATTCTTCCCGGAGCGGCTCGCCCGCCGCGAATTATTCAGGATTCGTCCGCAACCTTCCGGAAGAAACTCGTCTGCAATCCTTAAAGACGCGTCCGAAAAAGCGCCGGATTTGTCCGAAACAATCGCGGGCTTCCGGCTTTGCACAAAAACGGAAGGAATAAAATTCTAAATTCTAAATTGTAAATTGTTTCGGATAAGGTTTTCCAAAGTAATTTAGAATTTAGAATTTACAGTTTTCTTTTCGCTCAATCTCAGATTTTCCTGTTTTTGTGCAAAACACGGGCTTCCTGTAAATTCGTCAATCATCGTGCTCGTTGCAGCCGCCTGTTTCCTTTCCGTATATAATGACTTTTGTGCTCAAAACATTTCACGAAATATTAATTTTTCTAAGTCGTCGCCTTGCTTCTATGCTGTCGGCAGGTGCGGCTTTCAGGTGTTTTTACTTTGATTTGATAAAACTGTAAGTCAATGCTTTTCAATAGCTTCTATGAAGCTATCGCGCCAAAAGGGGCGAAAAGCCGTTGTCAAAAACTGATTTCTTCAAGTTCCGGAAGTTTCCCTTAGGTTTTAGAAGTTTCTCCGTAGCTTTCGAGTATTTGCAATTTTCGTTTTAGCTGCAAAAAGACATTAAAAATGGTGTGAGATAAAATCTGATACTATGAGGTAGAAGCTGATTTCCGCTAACGGGAAAAAGCGAAAAGGCGAAGAAGTTTTGCTGACTTAACGCTCAATTCGCTTTCTCAAACTTTCGCTTTCATCTTACCCGGTGTAAGGCGCAGTTCCGGCATCGATGAATTTCCAGATTTCCGATTCGGGAACGAAAAACGGCTTTTTCGTGATGCAGATTTTCAGCGTTTCCTTACCCTCGTCATAGGTCGCGCGCAGATGGACTCCGAAAAGCCCTTTGAATTCCACGTCGTCGCCTGCGGGAATAACCACGCCTTCGTTCGCCAAATCTCTGCGCAGTTGATTCAGCTCTTCTCTGGTAATTCCGCCGTAATATTTGCAGTCGGGCATAAAAAACTCCTCGGTAAACTCGCGTCCGGTTCAGACTTGAAAAGGGAAATTGAAAAACGAAACGGAAAAGGGCAACCGTTGTATTGAGGTTGCCCTAAACTGTTGAAATTAAAATGGAGACGAGGGGGATCGAACCCCTGACCTCGTGAATGCCATTCACGCGCTCTCCCAGCTGAGCTACGTCCCCGCGTTTTCAAACGCGCCGCTTGCTTGCGGCGAAAAATTAATATACCAGTCGTGCCGCAAATACGCAACCGTTGAGCATTTGCTTTTATCTTGCTAGTCTGTAATTTCAGTTTATGCTGATTACCGATTTCGATTACGAGCTGCCGGAAGAACTCATCGCGCAGGAACCGCTCGAGCGGCGCGAAAACTCGCGGATGCTGGTCGTCAGGCGCGGCGAAAACGCTTTTGCCGACGATTCTTTCGTCAATTTTCCGGGCTTGCTCGGAAAAGACGACGTGCTTGTTTTGAACAACACAAAGGTTTTTCCGGCGCGGCTGCTGGGCGAAAAGGAGACGAAAGCGAAAATCGAGCTTTTTCTGGTTCGCGAGCTTGAAAATCAAACCTGGGAAACGCTGGCGCGCCCGGCGCGACGCTTGAAAACGGGCACGAAGATTTTTTTCGGAGAGAAGCTCGAAGCGGAAGTTCTCGAAAAAAATGCGGAAGGTCACTGCATCGTCAGATTTGAGTCCGAAGGCGATTTCGACGACGTTCTGGAGGAAATCGGGCAGACGCCTTTGCCGCCCTATATCAAGCGGGAAGACGGCAATTTCGATAAAGACCGCGAACGCTATCAAACAATTTTCGCCAAACAGCGCGGCGCGATTGCCGCGCCGACCGCCGGTCTTCATTTTACGCCGGAAGTGCTGGAAAAAATCAGAAACGCGGGCGTCGCGATAGTCGAAATCACGCTGCACGTCGGTTACGGAACTTTCGAGCCGGTTCGCGTCAGCGATTTAAGCGAGCACAAGGTTATGCCCGAGCAGTATGAAATTTCCGAACCGGCGGCGCAAATTTTAAACGCGGCGAAAGCGCGCGGGCGGAGAATCGTCGCCGTCGGAACGACGACCACGCGCGCGCTCGAATCCTCGATTTCGGCGGACGGAAAATTTCAGACCGGAAAGCGGCTGGCTGATTTGACGATTACGCCGGGTTATAAATTTAAGGCGATTGACGGGCTTCTGACGAATTTTCATTTGCCGCAATCGTCTCTGCTGGTTTTAGTTGCAACTTTCGCCGGTTATGAACTTATAATGAAAGCATACCGTCACGCCGTCGCTTCGCGTTATCGCTTTTACAGCTACGGCGATTGTATGTTGATTTTTTGAGTTGCAGTTTTTGAGTTGCAGGAAGTTGCGGAAAGTTACAGATAGTTGCAGATAGTTTGGAAGATTGACGATAATCATCTAACTTCCTGCAACTTCCTGCAACTATCTGTAACTTCCTGCAACTTTCCGCAACTCCGCTAACTCAATCTTATGGCAGTTTTAGAGAGAATTCGTAAGCTTTTCGTGCCGTCCGACGCGTCGGCGGCGCGAGATGACTTTGAAATCGTCGTTCCCGCGCCGCCGACCGAATACGAAATTCACGCGCTGACCTCGAAACGCCTCGACGAAATCTGCCGCCTCAACCTCCGCTGTTTTAAAAAAGGCGAAAATTATAATAAGCAAACGGTAACTTATCTGCTGTCCGAGCCGAACACTTTGAGCTATTGCGTAACGACGGCGAGTAATGAAATGGTCGCTTTCGTTTTCGCCACGACCAACGTAGACGGAACGGGACACATCACGACCATCGGCGTCGCGCCCGAACATCGGCGGCGCGGGCTGGCGCAGAAGCTTCTGGTTCACGCCGAAGCCGCGATGCAGCGGCGCAGAATCAGCATCATCCGGCTCGAAGTCCGCGTCAGCAACGTCGCCGCGCAGAGCCTTTACCGGCGTTTCGGCTACGCGACCGTGCAGAGGCTCGAAAACTACTACAACAACGGCGAAGACGGTTTTCTGATGGTAAAATCGCTCTTTTAATTTATGCCGCCTGCGCTTCCCAAAATCTATCCGGTGACGGACGTTTCCGTCTCCAATCTGCCGCACGCCGAACAATTCAGAAGGCTTATCGACGGCGGCGCGAGCCTGATTCAACTGCGCGAAAAAACGGCTTCGCCGCGCGAGTTTTACGAATCGGCGCGCGAGGTTTTGGCTCTCGCCGAAGAAAAAAACGTCCGGGTTATTATCAACGACCGCGCCGATATCGCTTTCGCTCTGAAAGCCCTCGGCGTTCATCTCGGACAGGACGATTTGCCGCCCGCCGCCGCCCGTCGCCTGCTCGGAAAAAACGCCGTTATCGGATTTTCCACGCACACGGTGGAGCAGGCAATCGAAGCCGTTAAGCTCCCAATAGATTACATCGCCATCGGTCCCGTTTTCGCGACCGGAACCAAGCAAAATCCCGACCCGATTGTCGGGCTTGAAGGCGTCGAACGCGTACGAAAAGCGGTCGGGAATTTCCCGCTCGTCGCCATCGGCGGCATCACTCTGGAAAATGCCCGCGACGTTTTCGACGCCGGAGCCGATTCGGTCGCCGTCATCGGCGATTTGCTTCGCGAGCCGGAAGAAATCGCCGATAAAATGAGACGGTTTCTCGATTTGTAAAAAATTGTTTGGCAAAGTTAAAAATTAGCTTGCTTTTCATCCGGCGAATGAGTAAAAATAGAAGTAGCCCAACGGTTAAATTAAATTAACCGTGATTTTAAGATTTCAAAGCTTGCCTGAAAAATCCTCTGTCACGATTCGCCCAAGGAGTAATTTCCAAAAATGAGTTTGCTGGATATAGCACCGATTATTGAGCAGATGCTGCTCATTTCCGACAATGTCAGCGATTTGAATTTCAGCGTCGGACAAAAGCCGCAGGTGGAAATCAGCGGCACACTTTATTCGGCGTCGCCGCTCGGCTTGTCGAAACTGTCGCCTTTTCAGACCGAGATGATTGCGATGGCTATCCTGCGCGACCACCCGGAAGCCGCCGCTCAGCTGGCGCAGAACGGGACGGCGGATTTAAGCTGGAGCCTGCCGTCGCGCTGTCGTTTCCGCGTCAATATTTTTCAGCAGCGAAACTCGTATTCCATCGTGATGCGCGTTATCCCGCACGACATTCCGACTTTTAAAACGCTCAACGTGCCGCAGCAGCTCGAAGACATCTGCGGCATTCGCAACGGTCTGGTGCTGGTCACAGGTCCGACCGGCTCAGGCAAAAGCTCGACGCTCGCCGCCGTCATTGACCGCATCAACGAGACGAAAAGCTATCACATCGTGACGATTGAAGACCCGATCGAGTTTCTTCACACGCACAAAAAATCGACGATAAACCAGCGCGAGGTCGGCGCGGACACGAAAGATTTCGCCTCAGCCCTGCGCGCCGCCTTAAGACAAGCGCCGAAGGTGATTCTGGTCGGCGAGATGCGCGACCTCGAAACGGCGGAAATCGCCCTGAAAGCCGCCGAAACCGGACACCTCGTTTTATCTACGCTGCACACTAT